>CAYGMX010000138.1:0-6985 GCA_964351055.1 uncultured Loktanella sp.
TGTTGCTGACAGACCGGAACTTTGGCACGACCTTCTTCCAGCCTGAAGGCGGTGGAGACCCGATCCTGTATCAGCACATTCTGTGGTTCTTCGGACACCCAGAGGTCTACATCATCATCATCCCGGGCTTTGGTATCATCAGCCACGTCATCGCAACCTTCAGCCGCAAGCCGATCTTTGGCTACCTGCCGATGGTCTATGCGATGGTTGCGATCGGTGTTCTGGGCTTCGTTGTCTGGGCGCACCACATGTATACCGTGGGTATGTCCCTGACGCAGCAGTCCTACTTCATGCTGGCAACCATGGTCATCGCGGTGCCGACAGGTGTGAAGATCTTTAGCTGGATTGCCACCATGTGGGGCGGTTCGGTCGAGTTCAAGACACCGATGCTTTGGGCGATGGGCTTTTTGTTCCTGTTCACATTGGGCGGGGTGACAGGGATCGTGCTGTCACAGGCTGGTGTGGACCGTGTTTACCATGACACCTATTATGTCGTGGCGCACTTCCACTATGTGATGTCGCTTGGTGCGGTCTTCTCGATCTTTGCGGGTATCTACTTTTACCTGCCCAAGATGTCGGGCCGCATGTATCCGGAATGGGCGGGCAAGCTGCACTTCTGGACGATGTTCATCGGTGCAAACCTGACCTTCTTCCCTCAGCACTTTCTGGGTCGTCAGGGCATGCCGCGCCGTTATATCGACTATCCCGAAGCCTTTGCTTACTGGAACTATGTGTCAAGCTGGGGAGCGTTCCTGTCCTTCGCATCGTTCCTGTTTTTCATCGGCGTGATGGTCTGGACCCTGACACGGGGCAAGCGCGTCACCGAGAACAACCCTTGGAACGAATATGCGGATACGCTGGAGTGGACACTGCCTTGCCCACCACCAGAGCATACCTTCGAAACGCTGCCAAAGCAGTCGGACTGGGACAAGCAGCATTCGCATTGACTAGGTCCCAATGCCAGACCAACTTGAAGGCCCTGCCAAACGGCAGGGCCTTTGCTTATTGCATCACCGCATCGGGGCCTTGCCACACCTGCGCTAGCATATTTCCCGTGCCTGTGACCGCCTGGCGCATTTGATTGATAGGCCAAATCCCCTAACTATCACTTATGCCCTACGAATGGACCCCCGCACCGCCGCACCGTGACCCCCAATGGCAACTGAGCCTTTGGCCCTATCGGTCACTGCTGCGCAAAGACTTTGTCCTTTTTATCGGCGCAACGGCCCTGCTGGTCTCGTTGCCCTTGATCACGCTTCTGGGGCAGGCCGTGCTTTGGGGGATTTTGCCGTTTTTTGCGCTGATGATTGCAGGGGTCTGGTATGCCTTGCATGTCAGCTACCGGCGCGGTGAGGTACTCGAGGAATTGACGGTCGATGAAGCGACAGCGCATCTAAGCCGCTTCAACCCCAAGGGCGATGTGCAGGAATGGGAGGCCAACCGCTATTGGGTTACGGTGCATTTGCATCCCAAAGGCGGGCCGGTGGAAAATTACATCACCTTGCGCGGCGGCGACCGCGAAGTGGAGATCGGCGCATTTCTGGATGCCGGCGAGAGGCTGGCGCTTTATGATGAGCTGCGGGCCGCACTTCGTGACGGTATGAGGCCGTAGGATGGGGTTGAACCCACCTACCCCAGCCGATCCTTGACCAAAGGTCCCGCTTTGCCAAAGTCCATCCGGCCAGTGTACTTGCCCTTCAGAACAGCCATTACCTTGCCCATATCGCGGATGCTGTCCGCGCCAACCTCGGCAATGGCGGCTTCCACAGCCTTGGCGACTTCGTCTTCGCTCAGTTGCTTGGGCAAGAATTCTTCGATGACCTTAATTTCAGCCAGTTCTTTCTCTGCAAGTTCAAGGCGCCCACCTTCTTCATAGGCACGCGCACTTTCCTGACGCTGCTTGACCATCCGGCCCATGATCGCAAGAATATCGTCGTTGCTGACCCCGCCTTCTTCGTCGGTGGTCCCCCGCAAAGCGATATCCTTGTCTTTGATGGCGGCATTGATCAGCCGCAAGGTCGAAAGGCGATCTGCTTCTTTCGAGCGCATTGCATCCTTGAGGGCCACAGTGACCCGGTCGCGCATGTCCATAAATGTGTCCCGTACATTTTCGTCAAACGAAAGCGAAGAATAGTCCGGCCCGCCCCAAGAGACAAGCCTATCTTGAATGACGGCAGGCCTTGTTTGCAAGGGTGTGATCCGGTCTTGACCCTGCCCGCCAGCCCTCGTACACCCTGCACAATTTGGCACATGGAGAGATCTGGCATGACGCAGAAACCAACGGCCTGTCTGGCCCTTGCGGATGGAACGATCTTCTATGGAATGGGCTTTGGTGCAACCGGCGAAACGGTTGCAGAACTGTGCTTTAACACGGCCATGACCGGCTATCAGGAAATCATGACCGATCCCTCCTATGCGGGGCAGGTCGTGACCTTTACCTTCCCCCATATCGGCAATACCGGCGTCAACCCCGAGGATGACGAAACCGCCGATCCTGTCGCCGAAGGGATGGTCGTGAAATGGGACCCGACCCAAGCCTCAAGCTGGCGTGCCACCGAAGAACTGACCGCTTGGCTCACCAAGCGCAACCGCATCGGCATGGGGGGCGTGGATACACGCAGGCTGACCCGCGCCATCCGCCAGCAAGGCGCACCGCATGTGGCCCTTGCCCATGATCCGGACGGAAAGTTCGACATCGCGGCCCTTGTCCAGAAAGCGCGGTCTTTCCAAGGGCTTGAGGGCCTTGATCTGGCCAAGGATGTGACCTGTGCGCAGTCCTATCACTGGAACGAAATGCGGTGGGCCTGGCCCGAGGGGTACAAGCCGCAAACCGCACCGCGCCACAAGGTCGTCGCGATCGATTTCGGTGCCAAACGTAACATTCTGCGCTGTCTGGCCAGTGCGGGCTGTGACGTCACCGTGCTTCCTGCGACAGCCACCGCGGAGGATGTGCTGGCCCTGAACCCCGATGGCGTTTTCCTGTCCAACGGTCCGGGCGATCCGGCGGCAACAGGTGCCTATGCGGTGCCGATGATCCAAGGTGTGCTCAAGACCGATCTGCCAGTTTTCGGGATCTGTCTGGGCCACCAGATGCTAGCCCTCGCGGTCGGTGCCAAGACGATCAAAATGAACCACGGCCACCACGGTGCGAACCATCCGGTCAAGGACATGGAAACCGGCAAGGTCGAGATCACGTCGATGAACCACGGCTTTACCGTCGACAGCCAAACCCTGCCCGAGGGCGTCCAGGAAACCCATGTCTCGCTCTTCGATGGCAGCAACTGCGGGATTCGCATCGCCAACCGGCCCGTTTTCAGCGTGCAATACCACCCCGAAGCCAGCCCCGGCCCGCAGGACAGCTATTATCTGTTCGAACGCTTCGTGGCAGCCATGGACGCCTGAGCGCGTTTATTCCGCCGCCTCGACCGCTTGTGCGTCTAGCTTGAGCCGGGTCACGAAGGCCTCGGAAATATGGTCGCGCAGTGCCTGATAGGCGGCCTCGCCGTCGCCGGCCTCGATCGCGCTGACAATCTTTGCATGTTCTTCCAGCGTCTTGCTGCCGCGCCCTTCGGCGGCAATCGAGGTTGTCGCCAAGAGCGCCATGGACCGGTGCACCAGATCAAGCTGCTGCACCAGAAACCGGTTGTGCGATGCCAGATGGATCTGCTTGTGAAACCTGCGGTTGGCACGGCTCAGCGCCTTGGGATCATTCACCAGTTTCTGATCGGCGGTCAGCATGTCCCGCAGGACCTTGATTTCTTCGGGGGCCGCATGGCGCGCGGCCAGACGTGCAGCCAGCCCTTCCAGTTCACCGCGCACGACGTAAAGCTCTGACAGTTGCGAATGATCCAGCGAGGCGACGATCAGCGACCGCCCGTCGCGCGTCAGCAGCGACTGCGTTTCAAGCCGCTGCAATGCTTCCCTGATTGGGGTACGCGACACACCAAAGCGTTCTGCCAGTTCGCTTTCGACCAACCGGTCGCCGGGCTTATAGATATGGCTGTCGATCGCCTCGAGGATGAGGGCATAGGCATCCTTTTGGGATATTCGCGGGTCGTGCATCGGGTCGTCCTTCTCGTGATCGTGCGATCATACGCCCCCGCCCCCCCTGCGATCAAGCCAAAGAGATTGCAGGCCCCCGTCGGCCCGCCTAATGTCCGCACATGGTTGCACAACACTTTTCACACGTTCAGACATGGGTCTTTGATCTGGACAATACGCTTTATCCGGCATCGGCCAACCTGTTCGGGCAGATGGACACAAGGTTTGCGGCCTATGTGTCGCGCCTGACAGGGATGGATGTGGCGCAAGCACTGAAACTTTGCACGGATTATTGGGTGTCTCATGGCTCTACCCTTGCTGGACTGATGGAAACCTATGACATCGACCCGCATCACCTTCTGGCAGATGTCCATGATATCGACATTTCACATCTGACAGTCGATGATGCCCTTTGCGCCGCCATCGGCAGCCTGCGCGGGCGCAAGATCGTCTATACAAACGGGTCCGAAAACCACGCCATGCGTGTCCTCGCAGCGCGCGGGCTAACCCGGCAGTTTGATGCGGTTTACGGTGTGGAACACGCCGATTTCAAACCAAAGCCAACCGAGGACGCGTTTTCCAAGGTTTTCGCAAAGGACGGCGTCACCCCGACCGCCGCCGCAATGTTTGAGGACGAGGCGCGCAATCTTGCAGTGCCGCATGCATTGGGGATGCGCACGGTGCATGTTCATCCCGTGCGCACACAGGCAGAGCACATCCACCACCACACCGACGATCTGGCGGCTTTCTTGTCGCAGCTCGTACGCTAACCCTTTCCGCGCCCGCCCATGCAGCCTATGTCTGGCAAATGGAACGTGCTTCAACAGATATCGTTATTGCCGGCGGCGGTGTTGCCGGGCTGACTGCGGCGGCGGCCTTTGGCACGGCCGGTTTTGACGTGACAATCATTGACCCCGCGCCACCCGTGACAACGGGTGATGCAGCGGGCGCCGATCTGCGCACGACCGCATTCCTGCAACCTGCGCAAGCGTTTCTGGAAACCGCTGGATTGTGGACGCGACTTGCGCCCTTCGCGACGCCCTTGCAGGTCATGCGGATCGTGGACATCGGGACACAGGCGCATGTCACACGTGATTTCAATGCGGCCGATATCTCGGACAAGCCCTTTGGGTGGAACTTGCCCAACTGGCTGTTGCGGCGTGAAATGGTGGCGCGATTGGCAGAGTTGCCCAATGTCGATTTTCGGCCCGGTGTCGTGTTTGCAGGCATGCTGGCGCGCACAGCCGAAACAATCGTGACCCTGACCGATGCAACCCGGATCAGCGCAAAGCTGGTGATCGGCGCGGACGGGCGCAATTCAGCGGTCCGGCAAGCGGCTGGCATTGGCGTGAAAACAATGCGCTACGGGCAAAAGGCGCTGACCTTTGCGGTCACGCATGATGCGCCGCACGACAATGTCTCGACCGAAATTCACCGCTCTGGCGGGCCATTTACGCTGGTGCCCCTGCCGGACCACGATGGCAAACCCTGCTCTGCCGTTGTCTGGATGGAAGCGGGTGCCGAGGCAAACCGGCTCGCCGCCCTTTCGGTTGAAGATTTCGAAGCCGCAGCCAATGACCGTTCGGCCTTTTACTACGGTCCTTTGAAACTTGCGTCGCGGCGTAGCTCTTGGCCGATCATCAGCCAGATCGCCCATGGCCTGACCGCGCCGCGCACAGCGCTCGTCGCAGAGGCCGCGCATGTGATGCCGCCCATCGGCGCACAAGGGCTGAACATGTCTCTGCGTGATCTGGATTGCCTGCTGACGCTGGCACAGGCGCAGCCTGAACAGTTGGGCACACCTGCCATGCTTGACGCTTATGCGCGCAAGCGGCACCCCGACATCAAGCTGCGGGTCACGGGGATCGACGCGCTCAACCGTGCCTCGATTGCCGGAAGCCCCACAATGCAGGCGCTCCGGTCCAAAGGGATCGAAGCGCTTTACGGTGTGGCCCCTGTCAGACGTACCTTGATGCAGATGGGTCTGGGCGCGCGTTAAAGAACGCGGTCCAAGACAGGCACAAGCCGCGCCAGGGTCGCATCGACATCATAGAGTTTGTCTAAGCCGAACAGGCCCAGACGGAAGGTGCGGAAATCCTCAGGCTCATCACATTGCAGCGGCACGCCGGCGGCAATCTGCATGCCTTCGGCCATGAACCTTGATCCGTTCTGGATGGCAGGATCGTCGGTATAGCTGACAACAACGCCCGGCGCGCCAAAGCCTTCGGCGGCGACTGATTTGATACCCTTGTCAGCCAGAACCTTGCGGACCGCATTGCCCAAGGCCCACTGCGCGTCTTCCAGACGTTGAAACCCGAAGGCCTTTGTTTCCAGCATTGTATCACGGAACGCGCGCAGACCATCAGTCGGCATGGTGGCATGATAGGCATGGCCGCCATTTTCGTAGGCTTGCATGATGCTGTGCCATTTTTTTAGATCAACGGTAAAGGAATTAGAGGTCGTTTCAGCCATCCGCGCCACAGCACGGTCCGACATCATCACAAGACCTGCACAGGGGGTCGAAGACCATCCCTTTTGCGGGGCAGAGATCAGCACATCAACGCCGGTCGCCTTCATATCGACCCAGGCGCATCCAGAGGCGATACAATCCAGCACCATCAGCGCACCAACCTCATGAGCGGCTTCGGCAAGCGCTGTCAGGTAATCGTCGGGCAGAATGATCCCCGCAGAGGTTTCCACATGGGGGGCAAAGACCACATCGGGTTTGGCTTCACGGATGGCCGCAACAACATCGGCAATCGGCGCAGGGGCAAAGGGCGCGCGGGTGTCATTGCCGGACTGGCGGGCCTTCATCACCGTCGTTTGGGCGGTGAAGTGTCCGGCGTCGAAGATCTGGCTCCAGCGATAGGAAAACCAGCCATTGCGGACGACAAAGGCATGGGCATCCGCACCGAACTGGCGGGCGACAGCCTCCATCCCGTAT
>CAYGMX010000139.1:0-2471 GCA_964351055.1 uncultured Loktanella sp.
GAACGTGGGCCTGCTGGTCGATATTCCGGGGCGCATGGCCGAAGGCAACTGGCGTGTGGCAGCTTATGTGGATGAACGGTCCAGTCAAAAGGCCTATAACGGCATCCTTCAAATCTTCAGTGGTGCCGCTGGCGGTACGACCGGTCTGTTCACCATGCTGGTCTCCGAAATCATCGGGGCAGAGCGCGAAAAGGTCGAGATCGTGCGCGATGGCACAAAGCGCGGCATCTATATCGGGCGCAAAATCCAGGGCGAGATCGAGATGATGGCAGGCAAATCTCCGGATCATCCGGTCATGGTCAGCAATTCGAAATACTGGATGGGGCCGGATATCATTGCCGCGACAGGCGTGAAATCAAAGGTCCGCGATTATGGGCGCGTTTGGGACTTTGGCGGTAAGTCCGCAGAAATCTGCCCGATTGACTGGAAAGGCCCCAAACCATGATCACGCCGGAATACTGCCGGACGATGGCGCGCTATAACGCTTGGCAGAATACGGCCCTGCGTCAGATCATCCCGACACTTGATAAATCCGAGCTGACCAAAGACCGTGGCGCATTCTTTGGTTCCATCATGGGCACGCTGAACCATCTTCTTTGGGGGGATACTCTGTGGATGAGCCGCTTTGATGGGGGGCAGGGCACCGATGTGACGATCAGACAAAGCCCGCAGATGACCGTGACCCCCGCTGTCTGGGCCGCAGACCGGTTCCGGATGGACGCACGGATCACGCTTTGGGCGCAAAGTGTGAGCGCGCTTGATCTGGTGGGTGATCTGGAATGGTACTCGGGTGCTTTGGGTCGCCAGATGACCAAACCGAAGGCGCTTTGCGTGATGCAGCTTTTCAATCATCAGACCCATCATCGCGGGCAGGTCCATGCGATGCTGACAGCGGCGGGCCAAAAGCTGCCCGACACCGACCTTCCGTTTATCCCAGAGGATTTTTGATGGCCATCATCGCCCCTTCACGCCGGATCCGCCGGACCCCTTTCACCGACGGTGTCGAAGCGGCGGGTGTCAAAGGGTATACCGTCTATAACCATATGCTGTTGCCGACGGTTTTTGACAGTGTTCAGGCTGATTATCACCACCTCAAATCAGCGGTGCAGGTCTGGGACGTTGCCTGTGAACGGCAGGTCGAATTGCGCGGCCCTGATTCCGCGCGTCTGATGCAGATGCTGACCCCGCGCGATCTGCGCGGGATGCTGCCCGGCCAATGTTACTATGTCCCGATTGTGGATGAGACCGGCGGTATGCTGAACGATCCGGTGGCGCTGAAACTGGCCGAGGATCGCTGGTGGATTTCCATTGCTGACAGTGATTTGCTGTTCTGGGTCAAAGGTCTGGCCTACGGTTACCGTCTGGATGTCTTGGTTGATGAACCCGATATCTCGCCTTTGGCAGTGCAAGGGCCGCAAGCAGAGGAACTGATGGCCCGCGTCTTTGGCGATGCGGTGCGGGCGGTCAAGTTTTTCCGTTTCGGCTGGTTCGATTTTCAGGGCGTCAGCATGGCCGTGGCGCGGTCCGGTTATTCCAAACAGGGCGGGTACGAGATTTACGTCGATGGCACAGCCAATGGCATGCCGCTCTGGCATGCCTTGTTCGAGGCGGGCAAGGATCTGGATGTACGCGCGGGCTGTCCTAATCTGATTGAGCGTATCGAGGGCGGTCTGCTGTCATACGGTAATGACATGACCCGCGAGAATACGCCGCACGAATGTGGACTGGGCCGGTTCTGTTCGACGCAGACGGCCATCGGCTGTGTGGGGCGTGATGCGTTGCTGCGTGTCGCCAAGGAAGGGCCGACCCAGCAAATCCGCGCGATCGCGATCGAAGGCGACATTCCGGCATGCGACAAGGCATGGCCTTTGCTGTCAGATGGCAAACGCGTGGGGCAGGTGACCTCGGCGGCGAAATCGCCGGATTTCAACACCAATGTTGCCATCGGCATGGTCCGGATGACACATTGGGACGAGGGCACGGCGCTTGAGGTGCACACCCCGCTTGGGGTGCGCGCGGCAACGGTGCAGGAAAGCTTCTGGCTGTAGCGCGTGTTGACCTGCCGGAGCCTCCGGCGGGCCTATTTTTGGCAAGAAGATGAGGAATAGACAATGTTCAAAGCGTTGATCGTCGAGAAGGATGACGAAGGCAAGACCCGTGCGGCAGTCCAGCAGATCGACCTTGATCGGCTGCCCCAAGGGGATGTGACCGTTGCGGTCGAATATTCGACCGTCAACTACAAGGACGGTCTGTGCATCGGGCCTGGCGGCGGATTGGTGCGCACCTATCCGCATGTGCCCGGGATCGATTTTGCCGGCACGGTCGAGACATCGGATGATCCGCGCTACAAACCCGGCGACAAGGTGGTCCTGACCGGCTGGCGCGTGGGAGAGGCCTATTGGGGCGGGTATTCCCAAAAGGCGCGGGTTAAGGCGGATTGGCTTGTGCCGCTGCCTGCGGGTCTGGACCCA
>CAYGMX010000139.1:2481-6959 GCA_964351055.1 uncultured Loktanella sp.
GGACACACGGCAGGCGATGGCTGTGGGAACGGCAGGGTTAACCGCGATGCTGGCGGTGATGGCGCTCGAGGATCACGGGATCAAGTATGGGCCAGTGCTTGTGACCGGTGCTGCGGGCGGGGTGGGGTCGGTTGCTACAGCGATCCTTGCCAATCTCGGCTACCCCGTTGCAGCAGTAACCGGCCGGCCTGAAACGGCAGACTATCTCACATCACTCGGGGCGACCCAGATTGTCGCGCGCGAGGAGATCAACGAAACCACCAAGCGCCCGCTGGAGGCTGAAACTTGGGGCGGCTGCATTGATGCGGTGGGCGGGGACATGCTGGCACGTGTCTTGGGCCAGATGCAATATGGCGCCTCTGTCGCCGCTGTGGGTCTTGCGGGGGGCGCGGCGCTGCCTGCTACGGTCATTCCGTTCCTGCTGCGCGGTGTGAACCTGCTGGGGATCGACAGTGTGATGCAACCCTATGACAACCGCGTTCGTGCGTGGGCACGCATTGCAAAAGACCTGCCGATGGACAAGCTTGCCGCCATGATCCAACCCGCCACCCTTGCGGATTTGCCGGAACTGGGGCGCGGTATCTTGAAGGGTCAGGTGAAAGGCCGTGTTGTGGTTGATGTGAACGCCTGAACCACATGTCGCAAACAGACGATCTTAGCCGCCGGAAAAGCGATTTCCCGGCGGTTTTCTATTAAAAATATCACATTGATTCTATGCTGCGGCATACTCATGGATGTCGCTTTTATAACATTTTTGTAGATTGGCTGTTTAGAAATGCCCTGTCTTGATGTAGCCTGCCTGCACAAAAAATAATCTACGGGGACACATCATGGCACTCAAACCTCCACTTATGGACTTGCCGATCAAGACATCGGTCAGCGGATTCTATCGCGGATTCACCAAAGACGTGACGATTTCGGCCAAGATACTGGTTGGCGCTTTGATTATCTGGGCGGTTGCCTTTCCCGAGCATGCAGCCGCCGCTTTAGGGGCGATCAACGGGATTATTCTGGCCTCTTTCAATTACTGGTATGTCCTAGCGATGGCGTTTTTCGTCATCCTTTGCTTTGCGCTGGCGTTATGGCCCGCATCGGGACGCCTGAAACTGGGCATGCCGGATGACGAGCCGGAGTTTTCCAATTTTTCGTGGTTCTCGATGATGTTCGGGGCCGGTATCGGGATCGGGATGCTGACGTTTGCCACGGCAGAGCCGATGTATCACTGGGCAACAAACCCCTCGACCATCATGGGCGAGACAACGGGCAGTAGCGCAGACAACGTGCGTGCCGCCTATGTCTGGTCGTTCACGCATTGGGGGCTGGCGGCATGGGCTGCCTATGCCGTCGTGGGCTTGGCTTTGGGCTATTTTTCCTATCGCCGCGGGCTACCCCTCACGATCCGCTCCGGTTTGACGCCGATTTTTGGCAAGGCGCTCTCGGGTCCGCTGGGGCACGTCATTGATGTGGTGGCGGTTGTTGCCACCGTTCTGGGCGTGGCGCAGACCCTCGGTTTTGGCGTCGAGCAGTTCATTTCCGGCCTTTACCGTATTGGCGTTGGCGAATGGCTCTATACAACTGATGCCGCCGGAGAGCGGTCTTCCTCGACCATGGGTATCCTTGTGGCCCTGCTGATTATTATGGGGGCCTCGACACTTTCTGCGCTTTCAGGCGTCGGCAAAGGGATCAAATGGCTGTCCAATATCAACATGGGCCTCAGTTTCTTTCTCCTGACGTTCTTTGTGATTTTCGGATCGACCTTCTTTGGCCTGACGGCGTTGTTTGTAGGTATCTGGGATTATCTTGTCTCGATCCCGCGCAATATGTTCACGGTCTGGGCTGCCGATGGCACCGAACAAGGCGATGCGCTGGCCGGTTGGCAGGGCGGTTGGACGATCTTTTATTGGGCATGGTGGATTGCATTTGCGCCTTTCGTCGGCGTCTTTCTGGCGCGCATTTCGCGTGGCCGCACGGTGCGTGAATATGTGCTGGGGGCCCTGATCATTCCAGCGGCGATGTGCTTTGTCTGGTTCGCCTTGGTCGGGGGTACCGCGATTGATTTGGAACTGAACGGCGATGCCAATGGCGCGATTGCGGGGGCAGGCCAGTCCGATCAACTGTTTGCGATGCTGGCTGTTATCCTCGAGCCGACTTTGGCATGGATCATGTCTATCATCGTGGTTGTGCTCTTGCTGACCTATCTTGTGACATCGGCGGACTCTGCTGTGCTGATCATCAACACGATCAATGCCGCAGGCGACGAGGGACCAAAAGCGCGCCCCCACATCATCTTTTGGGGGGCGGCACTTGCGCTTGTCGTGGGTGGCCTGATCCTTGCCGGTGGCTTGGGTGCGATCCAGACGGCGATGGTTATCGGCGCGCTGCCTTTCAGTTTTGTGATGGTCCTGATGGGTCTTTCACTGATCAAGGGTATCTGGAACGACAGCCGCCGCGAGGCCGCGGGGATCGAGACAACAGTCGCGGATGCCCCCCTGCCAGCGGAATAAAGCAGCGCTGATATGCAAAACGAAGGCCCCGATACTTGCGCATCGGGGCCTTTTTCGTATCCATGCGGTTATGACAATAGATATCGCATGGGTGCGCGCCCAATTCCCCGCCTTTGAACAGCCCGTCCTGCAAGGACAGGCGTTTTTTGAAAACGCGGGCGGCTCTTATACCTGCCGTCAGGTGATCGACCGCCTGCACCGCTTTTATACAGAACGCAAAGTGCAGCCCTATGCGCCTTATGAGGTGTCCCGTCTTGGTGGCGCGGAAATGGACGAGGCGCGCAGCCGGCTTGCTGCGATGCTGGGCGTTGCGACCCATGAACTGTCCTTTGGCCCCTCGACCACACAGAACACATATGTGCTGGCGCAGGCGGTGCGGCGCTGGATCAAGCCCGGGCAAAGCATTGTCGTGACCAATCAGGACCACGAGGCCAACAGCGGCCCTTGGCGCAGGCTGGCCGAGGAGGGTGTTTTGGTCCTTGAATGGCAAATCGACCCCGAAACCGGAGAACTGGATTTAGCCGACCTTGAAACCCTTCTTGAACGGGATGTGGCCCTTGTTGTTTTCCCCCATTGTTCCAACGTCGTGGGGGCAATCAATGACGTGGCGGCGATTACGAAGCTGGCAAAATCCGCCGGTGCGCGCGTTTGCGTTGACGGGGTCAGCTATGCGCCGCATGGTTTTCCCGATGTGGGTGCCTTGGGGCCTGATGTCTATCTGTTCAGCGCCTACAAGACCTATGGCCCCCATCAGGGGATCATGGTGATCCGCGAGGACTGGGGGATGGAACTGCCCAATCAGGGGCATCATTTTAACGGCGACAGTCCGCACAAGCGTTTCACCCCCGCAGGGCCGGATCATGCGCAGGTGGCGGCCAGTGCAGGCATGGCCGATTACTTGGAGGCGATGTCAGCCCATCATGGCGGCGGGACGGGTGCGGATGCCGCGCGCAAGGCGCACGACCTGATGCGCGCACAAGAGGTGGCGTTGCTACAGCCCTTGCTGAATTATGTATCCGCCAAGAACTCTGTCAGGCTCATAGGGCCTGCCGATGCAACACGGCGCGCACCCACTGTTGCCATGGCTTTGGCGACCGATGCCGAAGAGACGGCAGCCGCGCTTGCGCCCCTTGGCATCATGGCCGGCGGCGGCGATTTCTATGCCCAGCGCCCGCTGATGGCGATGGGTGTCGATCCGGCAAAAGGTGTGCTGCGGGTCAGTTTTGTGCATTACACCGACGCCTCCGAGGTTGACGCTTTGATGGCAGCGCTAGATCAGGTCTTGTAAGCGGTCTGTCGGTCGCACGGAGGACAGATGAGCCAGACACCCATCCTGATGTGGTTCCGCAGGGACCTGCGCCTTGCTGACCACGAAGCCCTTTCTGCCGCTGTTGCCACAGGCCGCCCTGTCATTCCGGTCTTTATCCATGACGATGCCGTCGCTGTGCTTGGGGCTGCGCCCAAGATGCGGTTGGGGCTTGCTGTGGCGCATTTTGCGAAACTGCTGGGAGGCAAAGGCAGCCGCCTGATCCTGCGCAAAGGCACTGCTTTGGATGTCTTGCGCAAACTTGTTGCGGAAACGGGTGCAGGTGCCGTCTATTGGTCCCGCCTTTATGATCCCAAAAGCAAGGACCGCGATACCAAGGTGAAAGCCGCGCTCAAGGACGATGGGGTCGATGCCGTCAGTTTTGCAGGGCATCTGCTGTTCGAGCCTTGGACCGTTACTACCAAGACAGGTGGATTTTATAAGGTCTATACGCCGATGTGGAACATGGTGCGCGGGCGCGAAGTGCCGCCCGCATTGCCAGCACCAGCCAAGCTGCTGGCGCCGGCAACATGGCCTGCCACCGATGCAGTTGATGCGTGGGACATGGCCCGCGCGATGCATCGTGGCGCTGACATACTCGCAAGCCATTGCACCGTCGGAGAAGAGGCCGCGCGTGACCGGTTGGACAAATTCATCGAGAACCGTGT
>CAYGMX010000140.1:0-6955 GCA_964351055.1 uncultured Loktanella sp.
ACCGATCAGGATCAATGCAATGGGAATTTCCTCTGCCGCGCTAGCCTGCCCGCGAAGGGCCTTAGCCAGGACGCGATCATTGTTGTCGCCCAATGGCACCCCGCCACGCCGCCGGAACAGGATCACGCGATAGGTCAGCAGCCACAGGATCAGGCCATTGGCAATCGTGGCCAAACTGGTGATGGGCAGGTCAATCATGATGGGCTCCAAACGAAAAAGGGCTGGTGTCTCCACCAGCCCTTTCCAGTCGATAGCGTCAAGTCTTACTCGCGGTTGCCAAACAACTGCAGCAGGAACATGAACATATTGATAAAGTCGAGGTACAGGTTCAAAGCGCCCATAATCGCCGACTTTGCCAGCCACTCCTGATCGCCGTGGGCAGCATGCGCAATATAATCGTTCTTGATCTTCTGGGTGTCATACGCGGTCAGACCTGCGAAAATCAGCACACCAAGGATCGAGATCGCGAACATGATCGCAGGAGACTGCAGGAAGATGTTGACGATCATCGCCACGATCAGGCCGATCACACCCATGATCAGGAACGCGCCCCAACCGGAGATGTCCTTTTTCGTGGTGTAGCCATAAAGGCTAAGCCCTGCGAAGGCGATCGAGGTGATCAGAAAGACCTGCGCAATCGAGAAGCCGGTGAAGGCCACAAAGATCCAAGCCATCGACAGACCCATCACAGCCGCAAAGGCATAGAAGAATGTCTGTGCCGCCGCCGCAGAGAAGCGGTTGATCATGGCGCCAAAGCCAAAGACCATCGCCAGTGGTACGAACATCACGATCCAGCCCAGAATATTCGGGGACAGGGTGATCGGGTCACGGAACACGCTTAACAAAGCGGGGGATGTACCGACAGCCCATGCCACGGCAAAGGTGATCAGCATGCCGACGGACATTGTGCCGTAGACTTTATTCATGTGGGCGCGCAGCCCTGTGTCAATCTCAGCCGCGCGGACCCCGCCGACTGTACGGATCAGTTGTTCTTGAGCCATTAAGACCTCCATTAAAATCAGCGGTGCCGCAAGAGGGCATCCTTGTGGGGCATATTGGCAGGCAGCCCTGTTAATTCAAGGCTTATAGAGGTCGATTCATGCAAATCTGATCGTTTTGCGCGGGAATGTCGCAGGGGGGGACCTGCGACAGCCTATTTGTGCCAGTGATCGGGCACATCCCACAGTGTTTTCTGCGCTTCGGTGATCGCTTCATGGCGGCTCAGGCCAATATCCTTGAGCATGTGATCGTCAAGGTCACGCAACTGTCGCCGCTGCCGTGAAACCACGATCATGTCGTGGATGCGCGACCAGAGTGACCGCGGTTTTTGCGCAGGTGAACTACAGACGTGATGCGGGTGGACTGAAATTGTCATAACATTCTCTTTCGTGATGTGTTTGAGGTTTTGTATTTCCATACTTGATATTTAGCGCTGAATTATGCATAAGGAAAATGAATACATTTGAAAGCTAGCATCAAGGATTGTGATATGGCGCGAAATCTTGATCTTACGGCGCTGCGGTCTTTTGTGGCGGTTTCGGACACCGGCGGCGTGACGCGAGCGGCGGGCATGTTGAACCTGACCCAGTCCGCCGTTTCCATGCAGCTCAAGCGGCTCGAGGAATCGCTGAATGTGGCTTTGCTTGACCGCACGGCCCGCACGATCGCTTTGACGCCAGCGGGTGAACAGCTTTTGGGTTACGCCCGCAGCATGTTGAAAACGAATGACGAGATACTCAACCGGTTGACCGCGACCGAATTCGAGGGCGAACTCAGGCTTGGTGTACCGCATGACATCATCTATCCGGTCGTGCCTGCTGTCCTGAAACGCTTTGCAGCGGATTTTCCGCGTATGCAGGTCAGGCTGATTTCTGCACCTACGCGCCGGTTGCTGAAAATGATCGGACGGGGCGAAGTGGATGTCATCCTCACGACCGAGGAAAACTGCGGTCCCGGCGGCAAGGTTCTAGTAGAATTGCCGCTGTTGTGGATCGGTGCGCGGGACGGTCAGGCATGGCGCAAGGAGCCGCTGCCGGTGGCCTTTTGCAGCAACTGCATTTTCCGCAGTGGTGTCTTGCAGGCGCTGAACGACACAGGCGTGGCGTGGCAGATGGCGGTTGATTCAGAAATGGACAACGCAGTAGAGGCCGCCGTGAGCGCCGATCTTGCGGTGCATGTCGCCCTGAAAGGCAGCTTGCCACCACATACCGAAGTGATCGACCACGGTGGGCAATTGCCCGATCTTAAAGTGCAGAACATTAACCTTTATCTGCTCAAGCCAGAGGATCAGGCAAGTCTCGCCATGGCCGATATCATCCAGCGCTGCTATGCGACGCCGCAGATCGTGCCGCAGTTGCTTATGGCGTAACCACAACTTTTCCGGTCGATTTGCGGGTCCGCATCAGATCAAGTGCGTCTGCGGCCTGATCCAGTGGAAGAACATGGCTGATATGCGGGTGCAGCTTGCCCTCTGCATGCCACTGCATCAGCACCGCAAGGCTTTCTGTTAGGGCCTCGGGGTTGAACGCCAGATATCCGCCCCAGTAAAACCCGATAACAGTGATATTCTTCACAAGGATAATATTGGCCGGTATCTGCGGCACCTCCCCGCTGGCAAAGCCGATCACGATCACCCGCGCCTCGCGATTGCACGCACCCAATGCGGCCTTGAACGCGGCCCCGCCCACCGGATCATAGACAACATCTGCTCCGCCAAGCGCTTTGACGGCGGTCTTGATATCGTCAGTCATGCTGTCAATCAGATGGTCCGCGCCCGCCGCTTTTGCGATGGCCAGCTTTTCGGGGCCGCGTGCAACCGCGATCACCCGCGCGCCCATGGCCTTGCCGATTTCGACCGCCGTCAGGCCGACCCCGCCCGCCGCACCAAGCACAAGAAGCGTTTCACCCGGTTGCAGTTGCGCCCGCCGCGCCAGTGCAAGATGCGATGTGCCATAAGCCACCATAAAGCCGGCGGCGGTCTGATCGTCCATCGTCGCCGGTACTGTCCGGCAAAGGGCTGCGGGAAAGACGCCCTTTTCCGCCATGCCGCCCTGGCCGCCAAACACCGCAACCCGCGTGCCGACTGCTGGCGTATCCACGCCCGGACCTTGAGCTATGACTGTGCCGCAAACCTCCATGCCAAGGGTAAAGGGTGGTGTCGGTGTATCCTGATAGTGGCCCTGTGCCATCAGCAGATCAGCAAAATTCAGGCCGCAAGCCGCGATATCCAGCAGGACCTCTCCGGCCAATGGCGCGGGTGTCGGGGCCTCTACCAAGCCGGGATCCGTCGCAAAAGATGACACCTGAAATGCACGCATGAACCCCGAATCCTTCTCTGTCTTGGTCCGCAAGGCCTAACATGCTCTCGGCCGTCTTGCGCAACTTTCAGCCCATTTCCCGCATTCCATCAAAAAAGAGAGCCGTAAGCCTGTCCTTAAGGTAAGGAAAATTACTGCAACCGTTGCGTGTCTTGCGGAAAACGTGGCATTAACCTCGCGACAGAGTGTTAATCGGACTATGTTTCGTGCGATCCGCTCTGTTGTGTGCAAGCAAGGCGGTATTGCCCTGCTTTTGTTTAAGATTGGGGAATTGAGTATGAAACACCCGGTAGACGTTCACGTCGGAAAGCGCGTGCGCCATCGTCGTTGGATGAATGGAACAACGCAGCAGCAACTTGCTGAAGCCGTCGGAATCAAGTTCCAGCAGATTCAAAAATATGAAACAGGCATGAATCGTGTCAGCGCATCGCGCCTGTGGGACATTGCTAAGGTGCTGAATGTGCCAGTGTCTTTCTTTTTCGAAGGACTTGACGCAGAACCTGCAGAGGCAGGTGCAAACAGCGACATGCCAAGTGATATCCTGACCGACAAGGAAGCCTTGGAACTCTTGCGATCCTACTATGCGATCCCTGAAAACCAGCGTCGTCGCCTCTTTGATCTAGCCCGGGTGTTGAGCGAAGCAGCCTAGCACCGCTCTTGACCTTCCGGACTGCACCACGCTACCGCATTGGGCAGCGGTGGTGCAGACGAGGGGCATTTGATGACAGTCGAACAAACAACCCACGCGGAACTGATCAAGGTTGCGCATGCACTTGCCGATGCCGCCCGCCCGGTCACGCTGGAGTATTTCCGGACGGCGGCACTGGCTGCCGATGACAAGGGCGACGACAGGTTTGACCCCGTTACCATCGCCGACCGCGGCGCGGAACAGGCGATGCGCGCTGTCCTGGCCAGCAAACGCCCGGCAGATGGCATTCTTGGCGAGGAATTCGGCCATCAGGCCGGCACCAGTGGCCTGACTTGGGTTCTTGATCCGATCGACGGAACCCGCGGCTATATCAGCGGCACGCCCACTTGGGGTGTGCTGATCGCTGTGGCCGATCAGTCCGGCCCGCTGTTCGGGATCATCGACCAACCCTATATCGGCGAGCGGTTTGCAGGCGGCTTTGGCATCGCCGAGGTTAAAGGCCCGATGGGCAACGCCCCCCTAAAGTGTCGCGTGGCGCGCAGTTTGGCCCAAGCGACGGTCATGACCACCTTTCCTGAAGTCGGTACGCACTTTGAAGGCCGCGCCTTTCACGCCGTCGCACAGCGGGCCAAACTGACGCGCTATGGCATGGACTGCTATGCCTATGCCCTTGTTGCGGCGGGGCAGGTCGATCTGGTGATCGAGGCAGGTCTGAATGCCTATGATATTCAGGCCCCGATTGCCGTCATCACTGCGGCAGGTGGTGTCGTGACCGATTGGAACGGCGGACCTGCCCATGAAGGTGGGCGTGTCATCGCCGCAGCCAACCGCGATATCCACGCCGAAGCACTGGCGATTCTGCACGCTGTAGCCGATGACTGATACGCTCATCAGAAATGCCGATGTCATCGTGACAATGGATGACCACCGCCGCGAATTGCAGCGCGCCGATCTCTTGATCCGCGATGGTGTCATCGCCGAAATCGGGCAGGGCCTGCGAAGCGGGAACGCCCGCACCTTCGACGCAGGCGGCAAGATCCTGACGCCCGGTCTAGTCAACACCCATCACCATCTTTATCAAACGCTCACCCGGGCTGTGCCGGGTGCGCAGGACGCACTTTTGTTTGGCTGGTTGCAGCGGCTTTACCCGATCTGGGCGCGCTTTGGCCCCGAGGAAATGTTTGTCTCTGCGCAGGTCGGGCTGGCCGAACTCGCGCTTTCCGGCTGCACCCTGACAGCGGACCACCTTTACCTTTACCCCAACGGCGCGCGACTGGACGACACGATCGCCGCAGCACAAGAGGTCGGCTTGCGCTTCCATGCCACGCGCGGCGCCATGAGCATCGGGGAAAGTGATGGCGGCCTGCCGCCTGACACGCTGGTCGAGGATGAAACCGCCATCCTGAACGACAGCATCCGCGTCATCGACGCCTTCCACGACCCCAGCCCCGGCGCGATGGTGCGCGTTGGCGTTGCCCCATGTAGCCCGTTTTCGGTCAGCCGCGGCCTGATGCGCGATAGCGCCCTGCTGGCCCGCGACAAAGGTGTGATGATGCACACCCATCTGGCCGAAAATGAGGAGGATATCGCCTATTCCGTTGCCAAATTCGGCTGCCGACCCGGGCAATATGCCGAAGATCTGGGCTGGACCGGTGCCGATGTCTGGCACGCCCATTGTGTCAAACTGGACGTGCAGGAAATTGACCTTTTCGCCCGCTCGCGCACCGGTGTTGCGCATTGCCCCTGCTCCAACTGCCGCCTTGGTTCGGGGATCGCACCGATCCGCGCGATGCGTGACGCAGGCGTGCCGGTCGGCTTGGGGGTGGACGGCTCTGCCAGCAACGATATCGGCAATCTGGCGGCAGAGGCGCGTCAGGCAATGCTTTTACAGCGGGTGCAGAACGGGGCCGATGCGATGTCAGCGCGTGAAGCGCTCGAAATTGCGACGCGGGGCGGCGCGCAGGTGTTGGGCCGTGATGACTGCGGGCAGCTTGCCGTCGGCAAGCGCGCCGACATCGCGATCTGGGATGCGGGGACAGTCGAGGCCGCCGGATCATGGGACCCTGCCGCCTTGCTGCTGGCAGGCCCCGCCAAGGTTGACGCCTTGTTCGTCGAAGGGCGGCAGATCGTGGCCGAAGGCCGAATGGTCAGCATTGATCTGCGGCGCGTGATCGCAAGGCAAAACATGCTTGCAGGGCGCTTGGCCAGCTGACAACGCCTGCCATTTGTCCCGCCCTATTGCGCGCGACGGACCCCGGCAACCCAGACATCCCTGATTGCCCTGTCGTCGCCCATCATGATCGTGGGAAACAGCGCATCCCAGATATCGGTGGCCCGCGCGGCCCGCTGCGCGATTGCCGGTGTCGATTGCAGATCCAGCACGGTGATATCGGCCATCGCTCCGGCACCCAGATGCCCGATTTGCCCTGTCATCTTGAGCGCCTGCGCCGACCCTTCGGTTGCCAGCCACATCAGTTGTGCCGGATGCAGGGCGACCCCGCGCAACTGCCCGATCTCGTAGGCCGCCGCCATCGTGCGCAGCATCGAAAAAGACGACCCGCCGCCGGTGTCTGTGGCCAGACCCACCGAAAGACCTGCCCGTGCCAACCCCATCAGATCAAACAGCCCCGACCCGATGAATGTATTGGATGTGGGGCAATGGACAACGGCAGCACCCGCTTCGGCCAATCGGGCAATTTCACGCGGTTCCAGATGGATCGCATGGCCGTAAAGGCCGCGTTCACCCACAAGGCCAAAGGCCTCGTAGGTATCCAGATAGTCGCGCGCCTGCGGGATCAGCTGTTGCACCCATGCGATTTCGGGGAGTTGTTCGCTCAGGTGGGTCTGCATCAGGCAATCGGGGTGTTCGGCCCAAAGTGCGCCCAGCGCGGCCAGTTGATCCGGCGTTGACGTGGGTGAAAACCGTGGTGTGATGGCATAGGTCGCGCGGCCTGTCCCGTGCCACTTTTCCAGCAAGGCCTTGCTGTCG
>CAYGMX010000141.1:0-6945 GCA_964351055.1 uncultured Loktanella sp.
CAGCTGATCTACGACCTCAAGCAGATCAACCCGCGCTGCAAAGTGACGGTCAAGCTGGTGTCCAGTTCTGGTGTTGGAACGATCGCTGCGGGGGTCGCAAAGGCCAAGGCCGATGTTATTTTGATCTCTGGCCATAACGGCGGCACCGGTGCGTCACCGGCCACATCCATCAAATATGCGGGTCTACCGTGGGAGATGGGCCTGACAGAGGCGCATCAGGTGCTGGCCATGAACAACTTGCGCGAACGCATCACGCTGCGCACGGATGGCGGGCTGCGTACCGGCCGTGACATCGTTATGGCGGCAATGATGGGGGCCGAAGAATACGGCATCGGCACCGCCGCGCTGATCGCGATGGGCTGTATCATGGTGCGGCAATGCCAGTCCAACACCTGCCCTGTCGGTGTTTGCACGCAGGACGAAGCCCTGCGTGGCAAGTTCACCGGCAATGCCGAAAAGGTTGTGAACCTGATCACCTTCTACGCAACCGAAGTCCGCGAAATCCTGGCCAGCATCGGCGCGCGGTCTTTGGCTGACGTGATCGGAAGGGCCGATCTGCTGACACAGGTCAGCCGCGGGTCGGCGCATCTGGATGACCTTGATCTGAACCCGCTGTTGATTACTGTCGATGGCGCGCACAAGATCAACTATGACCGGAACCGCCCGCGGAATCCTGTCGATGACACGCTGGATGCACAGATCGTGAAAGACGCCGCGCGCTTCCTCAATGATGGTGAAAAGATGCAGCTGGATTACGCTGTGCAAAACACGCTCCGGACCATCGGCACAAGGACATCAAGCCACATTGTGCAGCAGTTCGGTATGCGCAACGCTCTGCAACCTGATCACCTGACGGTGAAATTGCGGGGGTCTGCGGGTCAGTCCTTGGGTGCTTTTGCAGCACCCGGGCTGAAGCTTGAGGTCTCGGGCGATGCAAACGACTATGTCGGCAAGGGCCTCTCGGGCGGCACGATTGTGGTGCGCCCGCCGATGGTCAGCCCGCTGGTCGCTTCTGAAAACACCATCATCGGCAACACCGTGCTTTATGGTGCGACCGCCGGCTATCTCTTTGCGGCGGGTCGCGCGGGCGAGCGCTTTGCCGTGCGCAATTCCGGCGCACATGTGGTGATCGAGGGCTGCGGGACCAACGGCTGTGAATACATGACTGGTGGTGTGGCTGTGATCCTTGGGTCGATTGGTGCCAACTTTGGTGCTGGCATGACAGGGGGCATGGCCTATCTTTACGATCCACAGGGAAAAGCGGTTGATCTGATCAATATGGAAACGCTGGTCACCTGCCCTGTGACAGTCGCCTATTGGCATGACCAGCTCAAAGGTCTGATCGAACGGCATGCAGCCGAAACCGGCAGCCGCAAGGCAGCGGATATCTTGCAGCATTGGGACCTTGAGAAGGGTAATTTCCTTCAGATTTGCCCCAAAGAGATGCTGATCCATTTGCCGCATCCGCTGACTGTGGAAGAAACTGCAATCCCTGCGGAGTAAATACCACGCCCCCGCGCCGAAAATGGCGCGAGGGCGCTGCCCGTTCTTGACCCTTTAACCCGGCGCATGGCTTAAGGTTGTGATGGCAGAGACACAGACAGCAAAGAAGCAGGCGGCAAAAAAGCCTGCGACAAAAAGAAAGCGGACAAAGGCAAACCAAAAACCGGGGCTGATTGCCCGTGTTTCACGGTTTGTGCGTCGTGCGTTTCTTTGGGGTGCGCTGGGCGTATTTGGTTTGGTCCTGCTCTGGACCCTGCTTTATGCCCTGATCAACCCGCCGACGACACCCTATATGCTGGCCGAGAGCAGCAGGCTTGATGGGGTCCGGCAGGAGTGGGTTTCCATAGACGATGTGGCACCCGTGATGGCCCGCTCTGTGGTGGCGGCTGAAGACGCAAATTTCTGCTTGCATTGGGGGCTTGATGTAAATGCGATCCGCGATGCGGTTGACCGCGGGCGGGGCGGCGCATCAACGATTTCGCAGCAGGTCGTCAAGAATGTATTCCTGTGGCACGGGCGTAGTTGGTCACGCAAGGCAATCGAGGCGTTGTGGACGCCCCTGACAGAGGCCGTGTGGTCAAAGCGGCGGATTGTCGAAATTTACCTGAATGTCGCCGAGTTCGATGAGGGCGTGTTCGGGGTGCAGGCAGCAGCGCGGCACTATTTCGGGGTCGATGCAGCCGAGCTGTCCGCTTTGCAGGCCGCGCGGCTGGCCGCGATCCTGCCATCGCCCAAGAACCGATCGGCGTCAAACCCCAGCCAGTTTACCCGTGACCGCACAAGAGCCATCATGAGTGGCGCCGCAACAATTGAAGCGGACGGTCGCGCGGCCTGCTTTGAAAACTAAGCGCCCCATTGATCCGGGCGCGCCCTTGCTGCATTGAGGGATAAACGACCAAAGAGCATCCTATGAACACGCTGTATCATTATCCATTGTCACCGTTTTGTCGCAAGGTCAGGCTTTGTCTGGCTGAAAAGAAGATCGAAGTGGGGTTGGTGGAAGAACGGTATTGGGAAAAGGATGCGGATTTCCTCCGCCGTAATCCGGCAGGCAAGGTGCCCGTGCTGAAGATGGGCAGCCGCACGATGTCGGACAGTGTGGCGATCTGCGAGTATCTGGACGAGACCCACCCAAACCCGCCACTTTTTCCCAAGAACGCCGAGGCCCGCTGCGAGGTGCGCCGTCTGGTGGGTTGGTTCGATGATAAATTCTATCACGAGGTCACCACCAAGCTGACCGGTGAACGCGTCTATCGCAAAGTGATGGGGACCGGATACCCCGATAGCACCAATGTCAAAGCGGGCGCGCGGGCCGTCAAATACCATATCGACTACATGGCTTTCTTGCTGGAAGAACGCCGCTGGCTGGCTGGCAACGAAATGACAATGGCGGATTTCGCCGCTGCGGCTCAATTGTCCTGTCTTGATTATACCAGCGATGTGGACTGGCACCGTCATGAAGTCGTGAAGGACTGGTACGCAAAGATCAAATCCCGCCCTGCGTTCCGGTCGATCCTTGCCGATGAGGTGCCCGGGTTCCAGCCGGCTGCGCATTATGCTGATCTGGATTTTTAAGGGGGCCAGCCCCCGTCCCTGCGGGACTCCCCCGAGGTATTTTGGAACAAAAGAAGCATGAAGGCGCGGCTGGTCTCATTCGCGACTGCGGCCGGATTTGCCAAGGTCGGTGTGTGTCGGCCAGATGCCGTGCCAGAGCTGCCTGCGCGGCTGGCTGATTTTGTCCAAGAGGGTCTGCATGGACAGATGGCGTGGATGGCTGAACGGATGCACTGGCGCGCAAACCCAGCAGCGCTTTGGCCCGAGGCCAAGTCGGTCATTATGCTTGCCGAGCCTTATACGCCGGACCATGATCCTTTGGCTGTATTGGCACGAAGAGATCGCGCCGCGATCAGTGTTTACGCGCAAGGGCGTGATTATCATGATGTGGTGAAAAAGCGCCTGAAGCATGTCGGCCGCTGGTTGATCGACCAGGTACCCGGTGCCGCCATTAAGGTTTTTGTGGATACCGCCCCTGTGATGGAAAAACCGCTTGCACAAGCGGCGGGCTTGGGTTGGCAGGGCAAACATACCAATCTTTTGGGCCGCGATCTGGGGAACTGGTTTTTTCTGGGGGCCATTTTTACCACGGTGGAACTGGAACCCGATCAGCCTGAAGAGAGCCATTGCGGGTCGTGCACCGCTTGTCTGGATATCTGCCCGACCTTTGCCTTTCCTGCGCCTTACCGCCTTGATGCACGCCGCTGCATTTCCTACCTCACAATCGAGCATAAGGGACCGGTTGATCCCGCATTGCGCCCTTTGATGGGAAACCGGATTTACGGCTGCGACGATTGTCTGGCTGTCTGCCCTTGGAACAAGTTTGCGGTCGCGGGTCGTGATACCCGCCTTGCCGCCCGTGATGATCTGGTAGCGCCCCCTTTGGCGGAATTGGCGGGTCTGGATGACGCCGCTTTCAGGGCGCGCTTTTCCGGCTCGCCGATCAAGCGGATCGGACGCGACCGTTTTGTGCGCAACGTGGCCTATGCGATCGGCAATTCAGGGGTTCCGGCACTGGGATCGGCCCTATCACCTTTGGTTGAGGACCCTGATCCCGCGGTGGCAGATGCCGCGCGCTGGGCTATCTTGCGCCTAAAGGAGACCTGTTCATGATCCGAATTCTTGCTTTGATGATGTGGCCCATGGCTGCCAGCGCGCAGGTTGCACAAGGCCCTGCGAACGCAGATTTTGCGCCCGCTTTTGCCACGCAGACCCGCGCACCAGCCTTGCCCAGTACCGATATAACCGTATCGGTTTTTGCAGAAGGTCTGGATAGTCCTTGGGGGATCGCCGCCCTTGGCGGTGGTCAGTATCTTGTTACGGAGAAGCCGGGCAACCTGCGGCTGGTCAATGCCGATGGCACGCTAAGCGCGGCTTTGTCGGGTCTGCCGGATATTGCGGCGCAGGGGCAGGGGGGCCTCCTGGATGTGGCGGTGTCGCCAGATTTTCCGCGCGACCGGACGATTTTTTTTACCTACGCCAAATCGGTGCGCGGCGGTCTGGTCACGGCCGCTGCGCGCGCCGCGCTGGGTGCGGATGGCCGTCTGACCGATGTTGTTGATATTTTTGTTCAGGACAATCCCGCCCGCAACGGCCGCCATTTCGGCAGCCGGATCATTCCGATGCCGGATGGCACTGTCTGGATCACTACCGGCGATCGTGGTGCAGGTGACAGTGGCACGCTTGTGCAGGATCGTGACACGACCCACGGCAAGGTGATCCGTGTCAATGCCGATGGCACTGTGCCTGCTGACAACCCTTTCGTTGGTAGCGCAGGGAATGATCTGGTCTGGTCGTTGGGCCACCGCAACATGCAAGGTGCGGCCATGGGACCTGACGGGCTCTGGACGGTCGAGCATGGCCCCCGTGGCGGTGACGAATTGAACCGGCCGCAGGCTGGTCTGAATTATGGCTGGCCGATTGTCAGCTACGGGATCAACTATCGTGGCTCTGATGTTGGTGAGGGTGCCGCCCGTGGCGCAGGGTTTGAAGAACCTGTTTATTATTGGGACCCTGTTATCGCCCCCGGTGGGATGATGTTCTACGATGGTCCGTTTGCTGCCTGGCAGGGTGATCTTTTGATCGCATCGCTTAATCCCGGCGGTCTGGTCCGGCTCAAGCTGGATGGGGCCCGCGTAGTCGGGGAGGAACGGATGCTGACCGATGTTGGCCGCATCCGCGATGTAGAGGTTTTGCCCGATGGCGCAGTTCTGGTCTTGCTGGATGCAGGGGAAATCCTACGCGTTATGCCCAGTTAACCAGCGGCGAGTTCGCGGGCCGCTGCAAATGACACCAACCGGCGCGATTTTTCATCCCACAAGTTCAGTCCAGCGCATTTGATACTTTGTCCGATGGTCATGCGGCTGACCTCGACAAGTTCGTTGTGGTCGCGCAGTACCTCGGTCAACCGGTAGAACGGGATCCGGCTATAGAGGTGGTGCACGTGGTGAATTCCGATGTTCGCGGTGAACCAGCGCAGGATTGGCGGCAGATCGTAGTGGGAACTGCCGTGAAGGGCAGCCTCGTGCAATTGCCAGTCTTCGGCCTGATCCCAATGCGTGGTTTCAAACTGATGCTGGACATAAAACAGCCAGACGCCGATAGAGGCGGCAATCAGCGTTGTCGGCAAGAACACCAGAAAAAGAGCCTGTAGCCCGCCAAAATAGAGGATCGTTCCAAGAACAGTCGCAATGGCGGCATTGGTCCCCATCGCACTGATCCAGTATTTGCGACCCTGATCCATCAGCCCCAAAGGCAGACGGTTTTGCAGGAAGAACAAATAAGTCGGCCCCAGCCCGAACATTACAAGCGGATGCCGGTAGGCCCGATAAAGAAAGCGCCCGAAGGGGGTACGCTGGTGATATTCCTCGACCGTCAGCGTCATCACATCGCCGATGCCGCGCTGGTCAAGATCGCCTGCGTGGCTGTGGTGGATCGAATGGCTTCTGCGCCAAACGTCATAAGGGGTCAGTGTCACGACCCCCAATGCGCGACCAACCCAGTCGCTGACGTTGCGGTTGCCAAAAAACGAACCATGCCCGCAATCATGCTGGATGCAAAAGAGCCGTAGCAGGAACAGCCCATTCGCCGCAGAGATCGCAAAGGCGGCCAGATAACTGTATTGTGCTACCCAGCACGCCAGAACCCAGAGCACCACAAAGGGGATCAGGCTGACCGCAAGCTCGAAACTGCTGCGGAGACTGTTAGGTTCACGGTATTTTGCCAAAATCTGGACCCAGTCGCGGGGGGTCATATTTGCGGGGGTCTGATTTTTGTCTTGCATCTACTACTTCTTATGGGGTCTTGGTTGCGGATAACCTAACGTCATCATTTAGCAAGCAAAAAAGGCTGGATTGTGGTGATGCTGGGACCGTGTGTCGCGGTAAGGGAAAAAATCATGCAGCCGCTACGGGGCATCATTTTCAAAGTCTTGTCGGTTTGCATGTTCATGGGCATGGCCAGCCTGATCAAGGCCGCGTCAGCCGATGTGCCCCCGGGGCAGGCTGTTTTCTTTCGCTCTTTCTTTGCGCTTCCGATCATTCTGGGCTGGCTTGCGATTCGCCACGAGTTGCGCCACGGCTGGAAAACCAAGAACCCCATGGGGCATTTCTGGCGTGGCTTGGTCGGCACCTCTGCCATGGGGCTTGGGTTTACAGGGCTTGGCTTGTTGCCCCTTCCCGAAGTCACGGCCATTGGCTATGCCGCGCCACTTTTGGTGGTTATCTTTGCCGCGATGTTTCTGAACGAAGACGTGCGCGCGTTCCGCCTTTCGGCGGTTGCCTTGGGGATGGTTGGTGTCTTGATTGTCTTGTCGCCGCGGTTGTCGGTTGGCGCACCATTGAATTCTTCGGAAACAATGGGGGGGATCGTGGTCTTGATGGTGGCCGT
>CAYGMX010000142.1:0-6913 GCA_964351055.1 uncultured Loktanella sp.
GGGCAGGGTGGTCCTGCTCCCGGTCTGCGCGCGGCGCACGCCGTGCTGGGTCTGCCCGAGCCGTCCGGGGACGCTCACTTGCCGCGCCAGATCCAGCCGCCGCCGAAGATGCGCGTGCCCTCGGGGTCATAGAACACGCAGGCCTGTCCGGGTGATACACCTTGTTCCGCCACCATCAGTTCGACTTCGGCTTCGGTATCCGAAATCGGGCGCAGGATCGCATCTGTCGGGGGGCGGGTCGAACGGACGCGCACGGCAATATGCAGTTCGCCTTTCTCAAGCAAAGAGCCGCCACCGATCCAGTTGATCTCGCGGATCGGGACACGGCGGGTTGCCAGCATGTCCTTGGGGCCGACGATGACCTGCTTGGCATCCACATCCAGTTTGACCACATAAAGCGGATCGGCCAGCCCGCCGATACCCAAGCCACGGCGCTGCCCGACCGTATAATGGATCACGCCGCGATGCGTGCCCAGCACACGACCTTGGGTATCCACGATCTCGCCGGGTTCCGCCGCACCGGGGCGCAGTTTTTCGATGACAGCGGCATAATCGCCATTGGGAACAAAGCAGATATCCTGACTGTCGGGCTTGTCTGCCACGCTCAACCCGTATTTCGCAGCCAAGGCGCGGGTTTCTTCCTTGGATGCATGATGCCCCAAGGGAAAGCGCAGATAGTCCAACTGCTCCTGTGTGGTCGAGAACAGAAAATAGCTTTGATCCTTTGTTGCATCTGCCGCGGAATGCAACTCTGCACCCTGATCGCCGACTTTGCGCTGGATGTAATGCCCGGTGGCCATACAATCGGCGTCAAGCTCTTTGGCGGTTTCCAGCAGGTCCTTGAATTTCACCCGCTCGTTGCAGCGGATGCAGGGCACAGGGGTGGCGCCGCCCAGATAGCTGTCAGCGAATTCATCCATCACCGCTTCGCGGAAGGTGTTTTCATAGTCCAGCACGTAATGCGGAAATCCCATCTCTTCGGCCACACGGCGGGCATCGTGGATATCGCGTCCGGCACAGCAGGCCCCTTTTTTGGCCAGTGCCGCCCCGTGATCATAAAGCTGCAGGGTCACGCCAACGACATCATAGCCTTCTTCGGCCAGCTTTGCGGCAACAACAGAACTGTCGACGCCGCCCGACATGGCAACGACCACGCGGGTCTGCGCAGGTGGCTTGGCAAAGCCCAAAGAGTTGAGTGGCGAATCAAATGACATATCAGGTCCTGACGGATGGGTTTCCTGCGCAAATATAGGAAAATGCGATCTATTCTCAAGAGCGCGTTATACCTCTCATTAAGTCCTCTTGGTCATATAGCGCAATGCAGCAATCACAAAAGGGGTGTGAAATGTACCTGAGAAAAGTCAATGGGCCGCGCTCTGTGACATTGCCTGACGGCAGGATCATGACGCGGGCCGACCTGCCAAGCGAAAAGACGCGCCGTTGGGTGGCTTCACGCAAGGCCGCTGTCGTGCGCGCTGTCGCGGCGGGTTTGATCCTGCGGGCGGAGGCGCTTGAAAAATACCACCTGTCCGAAGAAGAATTTGCCCAGTGGGAAACCGCTGTCAGCCAGCATGGTGAAGCCGCGCTCAAAACAACATTGCTACAGCGATTCAGACAACCATAGGTTGCACTGTAAAAATGCTTGGTGTACGGTAACGGGCAATTAACCTTTAAAGGTTTAGGTTAACAGGACTGAACACAGAGCGGAGAACTCGGATGCGTGTCTTGCTGGTTGAAGATGACCCAACGACGTCGAAAAGTATTGAACTGATGCTGACCCATGCCAACCTGAACGTCTATGCGACGGACATGGGAGAGGAGGGGGTCGATCTGGCAAAACTTTACGATTACGACCTGATCCTGTTGGACATCAACCTGCCGGACATGAACGGACATGAGGTGCTGCGCCAACTGCGTTTAAGCCGGATTGACACGCCTATCTTGATCCTTTCGGGCGATGACGGGACAGAAAGCAAACTCAAGAGTTTCGGTTTCGGGGCAGATGACTATCTGACCAAACCATTCCACCGCGAAGAACTCGTGGCGCGTATTCATGCGATCATCCGGCGGTCCAAGGGGCACGCGCAGTCGATTATCAAGACCGGCCAGATCGACGTGAATCTTGACGCCAAAACGGTCGAAGTCGCAGGAAATGCCGTGCATCTGACCGGCAAGGAATACCAGATGCTTGAACTGCTGAGCTTGCGCAAGGGCACAACCTTAACGAAAGAGATGTTCCTCAATCATCTTTACGGCGGTATGGACGAACCCGAATTGAAAATCATCGATGTCTTTATCTGCAAGCTGCGCAAGAAACTGAACGAGGCTACCAACGGCGACAATTACATCGAAACCGTTTGGGGGCGTGGATATGTCCTGCGTGATCCCGAACCTGATGTGGATATTACAAAGATAGCTGTCGGCGCATAGCCGGTCGAGCACCTGCTTTCGCAACGAAAGTTGGTGCTCTTGTTCCAAAGCCGTGCTGGACGCAGGCCGTCCACCCGCATAATTATGGCGCGACACCCGAAACGAGGGTGCGCGTTACACTGCGGGAGACAGGAATGGTCGAAGCGACGGAGATAAAGCATCCGGTCACGGGAGATACGCCCGTCACAGCGCTGGATGCCGCGCGTGCTGCCGCAGAACTTGAATGGCTGGCAGCGGAGTTGACCGCCGCAGACACGGCCTATCACCGTGATGACGCGCCCCGCATCAGCGATGCCGACTATGACAGGCTCAAACAACGTAATGCCGCGATCGAAGCGCGGTTCCCTGATCTGAAACGCGCCGACAGCCCCAGCGACACCGTTGGCGGTGCGATTGCCGAGGGTTTTGGCAAGGTGGAACATGCGGTACGGATGTTGTCGCTGGGAAATGCCTTTAGCGATGCAGATGTCACAGAGTTTGATCTGCGTATTCGCAAATACCTTGGCCTTTCCCAGACAGAGCCGCTGACCTATACGGCCGAGCCGAAAATCGACGGACTGTCCCTTTCGCTGCGCTATGAGCATGGTAAGTTGGTGCAGGCCGCAACCCGCGGTGACGGCGCTGTTGGCGAGAATGTCACCGCCAATGCGCGCACCATTGCCGATATCCCGCAGGACCTGCACGAGGCACCTGCGCTGCTTGAGGTCCGCGGCGAGGTTTATATGAGCCACGCCGATTTTACGGCATTGAACCAGCGGCAGGCTGAAAAGGGCGGTAAGACTTTTGCCAACCCGCGCAATGCCGCCGCCGGATCGCTGCGCCAGCTTGATGCCGAAATCACCAGATCGCGGCCTCTTAAATTCTTTGCCTATGCCTGGGGTGCGCTTTCAGCACCTTTGGACGACACCCAGTCCGGCGCGATCGGCCGTCTGGCCGCACTGGGGTTTTCCACCAATCCGCTGACTGTGACCTGCGATCATCCAGAAGCCTTGCTTGCCCATTATCGCAAGATCGAAGAACAGCGCGCGACGTTGGGCTATGATATCGACGGCGTGGTCTACAAGGTTGACGATCTGGCCCTGCAGAGGCGGCTGGGCTTTCGGTCGACAACCCCCCGTTGGGCCATTGCGCACAAATTCCCTGCCGAACTCGCGTGGACCGTGCTTGAGGCGATCGACATTCAGGTCGGCCGCACGGGGGCCTTGTCGCCCGTTGCGCGGTTGCGTCCGGTCACGGTAGGCGGTGTTGTCGTATCAAATGCCACACTGCACAACGAAGATTATATCGCGGGCAAGGGTGGCGACGGCAACCCGATCCGCGAAGGCCGTGACATTCGTGTGGGGGACTGGGTGCAGGTCTACCGTGCGGGCGATGTGATCCCCAAGATCAAAGACGTCGATCTGACGCGCAGGCCTGATGATGCCGTGCCATTCGCCTTTCCTGCTGTGTGTCCCGAATGTGGTTCGGCGTCGATCCGTGAGGACGGTGATGCTGTCCGGCGCTGCACCGGTGGCATCATTTGCCCCGCGCAAGCCGTTGAAAAGCTAAAGCATTTCGTCTCGCGCGCAGCCTTTGATATAGAGGGGCTGGGTGCCAAGCAGGTTGAACAGTTTTCCAGCGACGGCTGGATCACGACCCCTGCAGATATTTTTACCCTGCGCGACCGGTATGGCACCGGACTGCAACAACTCAAGAACCGTGATGGCTGGGGCGAGAAAAGCGCAAACAACCTGTTTGACGCAATCGACGACAAGCGGCGCATTTCACTGGCGCGGCTGATCTATTCCTTGGGCATCCGGCATGTGGGCGAAAATTCAGCGACTTTACTAGCCAATCACTATGGGACGTGGGCGGCGTTTGAACAGGCGATGACAGAGGCCACAATCGGCAGCGGTCCCGCATGGGACGACCTGATTGCGATCGACGGGGTCGGTGCGGTCATGGCCACATCGGTTGTCACGACCCTGCAGCAAGAGGCAGAGCGGGTCTCGATTGACCGACTTGTGGCTGAACTGGATGTGCAACCGGCACAGGCCGTGGCAACCGACAGCCCCGTTGCGGGCAAGACGGTCGTATTTACCGGCACATTGGAGCGGATGACGCGGGCCGAGGCCAAGGCCCGTGCAGAGGCGCTTGGCGCAAAGGTTGCAGGCTCGGTGAGTGCCAAGACCGATATCCTTGTGGCGGGCCCCGGCGCTGGGTCCAAAGCGGTGAAGGCTGCCGAACTCGGGGTCGAAACAATGGATGAAGATGCCTGGCTTGCGCTGATCGGCACCGCATGAGCGGGCGTCCGGAAATCCTGTTTCCGCTCTTCGGGTCTTTGACCAAACTGGACGGGATCGGGCCAAAGACCGCGCAAATTCTTGAAAACGCAGGGGTGAGGACGCCGCTTGATGTGCTCTATACCTTACCGCATTCCGGTGTTGACCGCAGCCGGCGGGCCAGCATCCGCGATGTTGTGGCCCCAGGCATTGTCACTGTCGAGGTCACGGTGGGTGAACATTATCCACCAACGACAAAGGGCCGACCGTACCGCGTGCAGGTGATGGATGCCGAAACCGCGTTTCAACTGGTGTTTTTCCATGTGCGCGGCGACTTTCTGCAAAAGCTGTTACCGACAGGCCAAAAGCGGGTCGTCTCGGGCAAGGTCGAGATCTTCGACAGTATCGCCCAGATCGTGCACCCCGATCATGTGCTGCCTTTGGACGAGGCCCTTGATATCCCCGCATTCGAGCCCGTCTATCCCCTGCATGGCGGGATCAGCCAAAAGACGATGTGGAAGGCCACACGCTCTGCGCTTGGCTTGGCCGCACCGTTGCCCGAGTGGATTGATCCGGCATTGAAAACCCGCGAAAACTGGCCCGACTGGCTTGATGCTTTGGCCAAGGCCCATCGTCCGCAAGCGGCACCGGATCTGGAACCACATGCTGCCGCGCGCGAAAGGCTGGCCTATGATGAACTCTTTGCGCAGCAGCTGACGCTGGCATTGGCCCGCGCTGCTTTGCGCAAGGCCAAGGGGCTGCCCTCGGTGGCCACGGGTGCATTAACCACAAAAGTCCTTGCAGCCTTACCCTTTCGCCCAACCGATGCGCAAAATCGGGCGGTGTCAGAGATTGCAGCCGATCTTGCCACGCCATTGCGCATGAACCGTCTGTTGCAGGGGGATGTCGGATCGGGCAAGACTTTGGTGGCGCTCATGGCGCTGCTCTGCGTGGTCGAGGCCAAAGGACAAGGTGTCATGATGGCGCCGACCGAAATCCTCGCCCGCCAGCATCTTGAGGGGCTGCGGCCCTTGGCGGCAAGTGCCGGCGTGGTGCTGGAGATCCTAACCGGCCGCGACAAAGGTGCGGCCCGTGCCGCAAAGCTGGCGGCACTGGCAGCGGGCGAGATCGACATTCTGGTCGGCACCCATGCAGTGTTTCAAAAAGATATTGTTTTCAAAGACCTGCGCATCGCAGTTATTGATGAACAACACCGGTTCGGCGTGGCGCAGCGTATGGAACTGGGTGCCAAGGGCCGCGCCGTCGATGTGCTTGTCATGACCGCCACGCCCATCCCCCGCTCGCTGGCGCTCGCGCAATACGGCGATATGGATGTGTCGGTGCTGGACGAAAAACCGCCAGGTCGAACGACGGTGCAAACGGCACTTGTGTCCACATCGCGCATGGATGAGGTCGTGCAAAAACTGCGCCATGCGGTGGCCGAAGGGCGGCAGGCCTATTGGGTCTGTCCTCTGGTCGAGGAAAGCGAAGTGGTCGATATGACCGCTGCAGAGGAACGGTTCAAGCAGCTGCGCGCAGCCTTGGGCGAAGGCGTGGTGGGGTTGGTCCATGGGCAGATGCCGCATGCGGAAAAAGATGCAGCGATGGCACGTTTTGTGGCGGGTGATACCAAGGTACTTGTCGCAACCACAGTGATCGAAGTGGGGGTCAATGTCCCCAACGCCTCGATCATGATGATCGAACATGCAGAGCGGTTCGGTCTGGCCCAATTGCACCAGTTACGGGGCAGGGTGGGGCGCGGGGCCGCAGCCTCGACCTGTCTGCTGCTATATCAGGCCCCCCTGACCGAAACCGGCCGCCGCCGTCTGGAGATTTTGCGCGAAACCGAAGACGGGTTCCGGATCTCAGAGGAAGATCTGGCCATGCGCGGCGCGGGCGATGTGATCGGCACCGCGCAATCGGGTTTGCCACGGTTTCGGATTGCTGATCTGGAACGACAGACAGGCCAGATGGCCGTGGCCCAAACGGATGCGCGCAAACTGCTGAATGACGATCCCAAGCTGGAAACACCGCGCGGGCAGGCGGCACGCACGCTGCTTTGGCTGATGGAACAGGATAAGGCAATCCGTTTGATATCAGTGGGTTAACTGCGTCTGTATCAAAATGTTCTCAAATGTTCTCAAAAAGTTCTTTACAGGGGGTTAATGATATGAGAACAAAGTGGCAACAGAACATTAAAGGAACATCACATGGCCGAGGAA
>CAYGMX010000143.1:0-6909 GCA_964351055.1 uncultured Loktanella sp.
CGGCACGGCGCGGCACGATGCGGTGGCGTGGGGCTATGCACGGGGTGCCGACCAGCGCGGGGTGGATATTATCCAGAACTGCGAGGTCACAGGTATCGACATCGCAGGTGGTGTCGTGAAAGGCGTGCAGACCACGCGCGGTGCGATCAGGGCCAAGAAGGTCGGGATCGTGGTGGCGGGCCGGTCAGGGCAGGTGGCGGCGATGGCAGGCATGCGTCTGCCGATCGAAAGCCATGTTTTGCAGGCTTTTGTGACCGAGGGGCTGAAACCCTGTATCGACCATGTGGTCAGTTTCGGGATGGGCCATTTCTATATCAGCCAGTCCGACAAGGGCGGTCTGGTCTTTGGCGGCGATCTGGATTTCTACAGCTCTTACGCCGCACGCGGCAACCTTCCGATGAAGGAACACGTAATGGATGCCGCCATGACCCTGATGCCGATGATCGGCAAGGCCCGTGTGCTGCGGTCATGGGGCGGGATCATGGACATGACGCCCGATGGATCGCCCATCATCGACAAGACGCCCACGACCGGTTTGTTCATCGACTGCGGCTGGTGTTATGGCGGTTTCAAGGCGGTGCCCGGGTCGGGTTTCAGCTTTGCCCATCTCATCGCGACCGGGAACCATCACGCGCCAGCCGCGAAGTTCCGGCTGGACCGGTTCCGCACCGGTGTGGGGCTGATGGACGAAGAGGGCACCGGCTCTCAGCACAACCTGCATTAGGACGCGCATGATGCTTTTTGAGTATGTTTGGCAAGATGATGAGAAGGGCCTGTCATGAGGATCACCTGTCCCAATTGCGGGGAGCGCGACAGGCGCGAGTTCTATTATCAGGGGGATGCGATCGCCCTTGAGCGCCCCGCGGCTGATGCTGATCCGGCGGCATGGGATGATTATATCCATAACCGCGACAATCCAGCGGGCGAAACCCGCGACCTGTGGTATCACGAGGCGGGCTGTTGCGCTTGGCTGGTGGTGGAGCGCAATACCGTGACCCACGCTGTAACTGGCGCCACGCTCGCCGGATCGGTGAAACGATGAGGCTGCAAAAACCGGAAGCGACCGTGACGTTCACTTTTGACGGGCGGCGGATCAAGGGCGTGGCGGGCGAGCCGGTTTCGGCGGCATTGCTGGCCAACGGCATCAAACTTGTCGCACGCTCGTTCAAATATCACCGTCCGCGCGGTGTGATGTCGGCAGGGTCGGAAGAACAGAACGCACTGGTTACTGTCGGGCACGGCGCGCAGACCGAACCCAATGTGCGCGCCACCACGTTGGAGGTGGCCGAGGGGTTGGAGGTGTTCAGCCAGAACGCATGGCCCTCGCTGCGCTATGACATGATGGCCGTGAATGATTTTGTGTCGCCGTTTCTGGCGGCGGGCTTTTATTACAAGACTTTCATGTGGCCCCGCAGTTTTTGGGAAAAGCTGTATGAACCGGTGATCCGCCGTGCTGCGGGCCTCGGCGGTCTAAGCGGGCAGACAAACCCTGCCAGTTCTGACACGGCTTGTGCCTGCTGCGAGGTGCTGGTGATCGGTGCTGGCCCCGCAGGTTTGATGGCCGCATTGACGGCGGGTCGGGCAGGGGCGGATGTGATCCTTGCCGACGAAGACACCGCTATGGGTGGCCGCCTGCTGCGCGAGCGTGAAGAGATCGATGGCAAGCCCGCCACCGATTGGGTCGCGGCGGCGCTCGCGGAACTGGACGCAATGCCAAACGTCCGCCTGATGACGCGCACGACCGTGACCGGCGCTTATGATCAAGGCACCTATGGCGCCTTGGAGCGTGTGGCGGGCCTCAGCAAGCCTTGCAAGCCCCTGGAGTGTTTCTGGCGGATCGCTGCCAAGCGCGCAATCCTGTGCGCCGGTGCTTTGGAACGCCCGATTGCTTTCCCCAACAACGACCGCCCCGGCATCATGATGGCGAGCGCCGTGCGCGCCTATGTCAACCGCTGGGGTGTGGCCCCGGGCAAATCTGTCACGATCTTCGGCAATAACGATGATGCGCATCGCACGGCCCATGACCTTGTGGCGGCGGGGATCAAGGTTGCAGCATTGATCGACAGCCGCGATGACGCCAAGGTTTCAGGCGATTATCCCGTTTATACGGGCGGACAGGTCATCGCCACCAAGGGCCGGCATGGGCTGGACAGCATCACGATCACCCACAATGGCGGTACGCGCTCGATCCGCACCGATTGTCTGGCCATGTCCGGCGGCTGGAACCCGACGGTGCATCTGACCTGCCACATGAACGGGCGGCCGACATGGCGCGAGGATATCGCATCTTTTGTGCCGACCGGTGGCAGTATTCCGGGTTTGGTCGTGGCGGGCGCCTGCAACGGTGCTTTCAGCACGGCGGCTTGTCTGGCCGAAGGTGCGGCGGTTGCGGCTGATGTTGCGGGGGATCTTGGGTTGAACGCTGAAGTTGTCCTGCCCGCCGCAGATGATGCGCCTTACGCGATGACGCCGCTTTGGGCCGTGCCGGGCAGGGGCCGCAAATGGATCGATTTCCAGAACGATGTCCATGTGAAGGATATCAAGCTGGCGGCACAGGAGAACTTCCGGTCGGTCGAACATATGAAGCGCTACACGACCCAAGGGATGGCACCGGATCAGGGGAAATCGTCCAATGTGGTCGCTTTGGCGGTGCTTGCCGATGCGACAGGGCGCGGGATTTCCGAGACCGGCACGACCACCTTCCGCCCGCCCTATGTGCCAGTGTCGATTGCAGCAATGGGGGCGGGCAGCCAGGGCAAGGGCTTTGCGCCGGAGCGCTTTACCACCTCTCATAAGGCCACGCTGGACCGTGGCGCGCCGATGATCGAAGCGGGGCTGTGGTATCGGCCCAGCTATTTCCCTGTGCAGGGCGAAACTCATTGGCGGCAGTCCTGCGACCGCGAGGTGGGTTATGTCCGCCAGACGGTCGGGGTTTGCGATGTGTCCACCTTGGGCAAGATCGATATTCAGGGGCCGGATGCGGCGGCGCTCTTGGATTTTGTCTACACCAATATGTTTTCCACCTTGGCCCTGGGCCGTGTCCGCTATGGCCTGATGCTGCGCGAGGACGGGCATGTGCTGGATGACGGGACAACCGCGCGGTTGGGCGACCAGCATTTTGTGATGACCACGACGACAGCGGCGGCGGGACTGGTCATGCGCCATCTCGAATTCGTCCTACAGGTGCTCCGCCCCGATCTGGATGCAAAGGTTATCTCGGTAACCGAGCAATGGGCGCAGTTTGCCGTGGCAGGGCCACAGGCGTGGACTTTGCTGAATTCCGTTCTGGATCAAGAGCTTACCGATACGGACTGGCCTTTCATGGCCTGTGGTCCGGTTGGTGTGTCCGGCGTACAGGGGCGGCTTTTCCGTATCTCTTTCTCGGGCGAGCATGCCTATGAGGTGGCCGTGCCGTCAAGCTATGGTGAAAGCCTGTTCCGCCTGCTTGTCGCGCAGGCCGAGGTCATGGGCGGCGGGCCTTACGGGATGGAGGCGCTCAACGTCTTGCGGATCGAGAAAGGGTTTATCACCCATGCCGAAATTCACGGGCGCACGACCGCCTTTGATATCGGGATGGAGCGGATGGTGAGCGCCAAGAAAGATTGCATCGGTAAGGCGGCGGCTGCCCGCCCGGGGCTGCTGGGCGCGGGGCGTCAGCAACTGGTCGGGCTACGCGCCAAAGGCGCGGATCATGTTCTGACAGCAGGGGCGCATCTTTTTGAAACGGCGGCACCGGAAGTGCGGACCAATAGTCAGGGCTATGTGACCTCGGTCTGTTATTCGCCGACGCTGGATACCTATCTGGCGCTTGGTTTTCTTGAGGACGGCCGCGCACGCCATGGGCAGACAATCAAGCTGCGCGACCATCTGCGGGGCATCACCGAAGAGGTCGAAGTTTGCGACCCTGTCTTTTTTGATCCAACCGGAGGGCGTGCCCGTGGCTAATCTGATTGCATTGCCCCCCTGTGCCGGACTTCTGCCGGTGCGTGAGGGCGGGATCACGGTGACAGAGGTAACGCATGATCGTCTGATGTCGGTCGCGCCCTTTGCAGGGAAAGCCAAGGCGGTGTCGGACGCAATCAAGGCACAGGTCGGCAGCGGCTTGCCTGCGCCAAATCGCAAGACCGGACCAGTGCAATGGTTCGGCCATGGGACATGGATGGTGTCCGGGGCTGTGGAGCTTGACGGGTTTGCGGCGGTGACGGATCAGACCGATGCCTGGGCCACGGTGCAGATCGCCGGCGATGGGGTCGAGGATGTCCTTGCGCGTCTGGTGCCCGTTGACTTGCGGGCGACGGTCTTCAAGAAAGGCCACACGGCGCGGACGATGCTGGCGCATCTGTCGGTCTGTGTGACGCGCGTGGGCCCTGTGGCCTTCGAGATCATGGTGATGCGGTCGATGGCTGCCACTTTGGTGCATGACCTGCAGGTGGCGATGCGCGGGGTGGCGGCGCGATAGGTCAAAATTCGCAGAATTTTGAAGCCTCCGGCGGGGATATTTCCGCTCGGAAGAAGGATTGGCCTTTGCGTTCAATTGGCCGATACTGCGCACATGAGTCTGCCACCTGGTTTCCTTGATGAATTGCGCAATCGGCTGTCCTTGGGGCAGGTCGTGGGCCGCAAGGTCATGTGGGATACCCGCAAATCCAATCAGGGCAAGGGGGACCTTTGGGCGCCGTGCCCGTTCCATCAGGAAAAGACCGCCAGCTTCCATGTGGATGACCGCAAGGGTTTTTATTACTGCTTTGGCTGCCACGCCAAGGGTGACGCGATATCCTTTGTACGCGAGACCGAGAATGTCGATTTCATGGAGGCGGTGAAGATACTGGCCGCAGAAGCGGGCATGCCCGTGCCCCAAAGTGACCCGCGCGCGCAGGAAAAGGCGGATGCGCGGACGGTCTTGGTGGATGTGATGGAGCAGGCAGTGCAGTGGCACCGCTTGCAGTTGCAAACGGCGGCCGCCGCAGAAGCGCGCGACTATCTGGCGCGCCGCGGGTTAAGCCTCGAGGCGCAGGCGCGCTGGAATATCGGGTTTGCCCCCGCCAATGGCGGCGTACTGGCCCATCTGACCGGCAAGGGGATTGCGCAAAAGCTGGTGATCGATGCGGGGCTGGCTGCCGAAAGCGACCATGGCACCGGACCCTATGACCGCTTTCGCGGCCGCATCATGTTTCCCATCCGCGATGCGCGGGGCCGTGCGATCGGTTTTGGTGGCCGCGCGATGGACCCCAACCATCCCGCCAAATATTACAACTCGCCCGAGACGGCCCTTTTTGACAAAGGACGGAGCCTTTATAACCATGGCCCAGCGCGTGAGGCCGCTGGCAAGGGCCAGCCGCTGATTGTAGCCGAGGGCTATATGGATGTGATTGCCCTGTCCGAGGCCGGATTTGCCGCGACGGTGGCCCCATTGGGCACCGCCATCACCGAAGACCAGTTGCGTCTTTTGTGGCGCATGGCGCCCGAGCCGATCATTGCCCTTGATGGCGATCAGGCCGGATTGCGGGCCGCGATGCGGGTCATCGACATTGCCTTGCCGCTGCTGGAGGCAGGGCAGTCCTTGCGCTTTGCCCTGATGCCCGAAGGGATGGACCCTGACGACCTGATCAAGGCACAGGGCAAAGGGGCCATGCAAAAGGTGATCGATCAGGCGATCCCCATGGTCCAACTGCTGTGGCAACGCGAGACCGAGGGCAAGGTGTTTGACAGCCCCGAGCGTAAGGCGACATTAGAAATGGCACTGCGCGAAAAGATCAATCTGATCAAAGCTCCTTCGATTCAGAAGCACTATGATCAGGCGATCAAGGATATGCTTTGGGCCTTGTTCAGCACCCGCAAATCGCCTGCGGCGCGGCGGGTCGCGCAGCGGTGGCGCGGGCATCTGGACCCGTGGCAACGCGATATCAGCCCAGTTGCCTCCGCGCGGAGTTCGGTGCTGGCGGCAGGTGTTGCAGATCAGGACCATATGCGCGAGGCTGTCATTTTTGCCACGATGATCGTAGCCCCGCCGGTTGCCACCGAATTTGAAACCGCATTGGAGCAGATGGATAGCCGCGATCCGGTCCACCGTGCCTTGCAGGCCAGTATCCTGCGCCATTTGGGGGCGGCGGACCTGCGCGAACAGATTATGCAGGATATCGGAGCAGACCCCCTTGAAAAGCTCTTTGCGCAAAGCCATGTCGCCATTAGCCCCGCAGTGCGGCGGGGTGGAGAGACAGAGGTTGCGCGTCTTTGCCTTGCCGAAGAGTTTGCCAAGTTGTCGGCCCGCCGCGAACATGCCCGTGAAATCGAAGATGCCGTCGAGGATTTGAACGGCGTCACGGACGAAGGGCTGACATGGCGGCTTGCCCAGGCCTCTGCCGCATTGGATAAGGCGGGGCGGGGTGACAACGAGGACAAGGCCGAATATGCGGTGGGCAAGAACGGGGCGCGCGTGAAGAAAGACGAACAATCGGCATTGGACCAGCTTTTGCAGGAGATCGACTTTGCCAAAGGCCGCAGTCGCTCTAAATCGTAGTCTGGGCAACACACATTAAAAACAAGGCGCACTGACCTTGCGAATCACCTCGATGCGAGGTTGATTCGAGAGAAACCGAATCAGCCGAATCATTTTGGCTTGGATATATGCTTTTGAAAGGGCTTGCTGAATGGCCGCGAAAGACACCGATGATCGTAAAGATGTAGACCAGGACAGCGATATCAGCCTTGATATGAGCCAGGCCGCGGTCAAGAAGATGATCGCAGATGCGCGCGAGCGGGGCTATATCACATACGACCAGCTGAACGCGGTGCTGCCGCCCGAACAGGTGTCTTCTGACCAGATCGAAGACGTGATGTCGATGCTGTCCGAAATGGGCATCCAGGTGACGGAAGAGGAAGAAAGCGAAGAAAGCGAAGACCCGCAAGGCG
>CAYGMX010000144.1:0-6866 GCA_964351055.1 uncultured Loktanella sp.
CGGTATGCGCCCCGAAACCGGAACTGATCACGCCGATCGATCCGGTGATCGAGCAGCTATCGACGAAAATTTCGTCTGCGGCACAGGCCAGCCAATACCCGCCCGACGCCGCCACATCCTCGACAAAGGCAAAGACGGGAATTTTCTTTTCATCGGCCAAGCGCCGGATACGCGACGCAATCAGGGAGGATTGCACAGGTGATCCGCCCGGGCAGTTGATTTCCAGCGCAACAGCGGCGGGCTTGCCTTTCGAAAAGGCTTTTTCAATGACGGGGGCAAGGCTGGGATTGTCCAAGCCGCGCGCCGAATTTGCAATCGCGCCCTGTAGCCGGATCACAGCCACAAAGGGATCGGATTTCATAAAGGGGATAAAGCGTTTCATGGCTGTCTACTTAGGCCTTCAATGACGACGCACAAGGGTTATTGCCTGATCCGCCAGCCCGTGCGGAAAATCCACCAGATGATCGCCAGACAAATGCCTGTAAAGAGCGCGATGGCAAACAAGGAAAAGGCGATGCCCACATCGGCGGTGCCAAAGAACGACCAGCGGAAACCGCTGATCAGATAGACAACAGGATTGAACAGGGTGATGGTTTGCCACACAGGTGGCAACATCGTGATCGAATAGAACGAGCCGCCCAAGAAAACCAGCGGCGTAATGACCAGAAGCGGAATGATCTGAAGCTGTTCGAAATTGCCCGCCCAGATGCCGATGATAAATCCCAAAAGCGAAAAGCTGATGCAGGTCAGGATCAGGAAGGCGACCATCGCCACGGGGTGCGCGATCTGGATATCCACGAAAAAGAACGCCGTGATCAGGATAATGACCCCGATGAACAGCGCCTTGGTTGCGGCTGCCCCGACATAGCCCGCCACGATTTCCAGAAAATTCACGGGCGCGGACAGCAGCTCATAGATCGTCCCGATGAATTTGGGAAAATAGATGCCGAAACTGGCGTTCGTCGTCGCCTGCGTCATGACGGACAACATAATCAGCCCTGGCACGATGAACGCGCCATAGCTGACCCCTTCGACCTCGTCGATGCGGCTGCCGATGGCCGCGCCGAAGACCACAAAATAAAGCGATGTGGACAGCACCGGCGAGATCAGGCTTTGCATGATTGTCCGGAAGAACCGGCGCATTTCAGTGACGTAAATGGTGCGGATCGCGTTCAGGTTCATGCTGTTTCCTTTACCAATCCGACAAAGATGTCTTCGAGGCTGCTTTGTTCGGTGCGGATATCCCTCATCTTCAATCCGGCCTTTTGCAGGTCCGTCAGCAAGGTAGTGATCCCCGTGCGTTCGCCTTTGGTGTCATAGGTATAGGTCAGGGTCAGCCCGTCATCGGCGCGGCTGAGCTCATAGCCTTTCAGCGCGTCGGGCACGGTCTGTACAGGCTCTGCCAGTTCGATCCGCAACTGTTTCTGGCCCATCTGCGCCATCAGCGCCGCCTTATCCTCGATCAGCAGGATTTCCCCCTTGCTGATGACACCGACACGGTCGGCTATCGCTTCGGCCTCTTCGATGTAATGGGTCGTCAGGATGATTGTCACACCGGACGCCTTCAGCCCTGCCACGATCTCCCACATATCCTTGCGCAGTTCCACATCGACACCGGCGGTCGGTTCGTCAAGGAACAGGACACGCGGTTCATGGGCCAGCGCCTTGGCGATCAGAACGCGGCGTTTCATGCCGCCCGAAAGGGTCATGACCTTGTTGTTCTTCTTGTCGCCCAGGGACAGCTGATCAAGGATCTTTTCGATCCGCGCGTCATCACGCGGTTTGCCGAACAGCCCGCGCGAAAAGCTGACCGTGCTCATGACCGTTTCGAATGGTTCAAGGCTGACCTCTTGTGGCACCAGCCCGATCAGGCTGCGCGCTGCGCGAAAATCACTCTGCGTGTCATGCCCGCCAACGGTGATCGTGCCAGAGGTCGGCACAGTGATCCCGCAAATGGTCGAGATCAGCGTGGTCTTGCCCGCACCGTTGGGGCCAAGCAGCGCGAGGATTTCACCTTCTTCGATTTCGAGGTTGACGGACTTCAGCGCCTCGAACCCGCCAGCGTAAGCTTTACGCAGGTTTCGGACAGATACGATTGCGGACATGGGGAAGGGGCCTTTGATTGATTTTCGGTAACCTAGTCCGACCAACCGTTAAGGGAAAGGCATGAACCGTAACCAAGCGGAACATGCGCTGACGTCAGGCGAGCAAGACTTGTCATTGTTCAAGCAAGATGGACCGCATAGACCGAAAACCAACCCGAGACTGACCCAAAGTCAATGACGTCCTCAGACTTGGCAACCGGCGCAAGCCACGGTGCGTTCTTAAAGGTCTTTGGAGAAATAGTGCAGGTAGGGCCGCAGCATCGGTTGATCAAGGTAAGTTGTCGTTTCAATCGGATCGGCCAATTCCACAAACCCAAGCTTTGGATAGAGGTCACGCATTTCGACATTCGGGGTGAGCGTGTCTGCAATCAACCGTTTCAAACCCATCTGGCGTGCCGCGTTTTCGCGCGCCTCGATCAGCGCGCGGCCTGTTCCGGTGCCGCGTGCGGCCTCTGTCACAAATACTCTTTTGAGTTCGCCGGTCTCATCATCAAGGCGCTTCATCATCCCGCACCCCACAATCTCTCCTGTGTGTTTGCGCGCAATAACCAGACAGCCTTTGGGGGGAGATAGTCGTCCGAATTCGCCCAAAACTCAGCAAGCGCACTTTCGGGTGCTGCGGGATCGATATCAAAGCCCATCTCCCGCATCCTGCGAACAATGAGGTCATAGTATTGGGACAGAATACTGTCGAGTTCGTCTTTGGGTGGTAAAATCGGACAAAAAGCGATCTCGATATCCGTCATGGAATTGCTCCAAATCCAGCAAGCGGCTTTGCGTCCTGTGCGGACCAGTTGCAAACCAGTCTGAGCCAATGATTGACTATCGGCAAGCCAGAAGCACGTATCACATCAGGCCTGCCACATCCAGCATCCGGCACGAAAACCCCCATTCGTTGTCGTACCAGCCGAACATCCGAACGAGGCCCCCTTGGGTCACGCGTGTTTCCGGCAGGGACACAATCAGGCTTTCCGGCCTTGCCCGCAAATCGGTAGAGACCAGCGGCTTGTCCGTCCAGCCGATGATCCCCGATTGCGCACGCAAGAGAGCGTGCACATCCTCCAATCCGATCTTTTGGTCCAGCGTCACGGTCAGATCAACCGCCGAAACCGAAGCCACCGGCACGCGCACTGCTGCGGCCTCGATCCGGCCTGCGATATCAGGCAGCACCGCATTCAACAGGCGCTGCGCCGATGTTGTCGTCGGCACCATGGACAGCGCCGCTGCGCGGCTGCGCAGCATATCCCCGCGCGGGGCGTCAATGCTGGGCTGGCTGCCGGTATAGCAATGGATCGTGGTCATCCAGCCTGTCTGCAACCCCCATGTGTCGTCGATCAGCCTGACCAAAGGTGCCAGTGCGTTTGTGGTGCACGAGGCGTTAGAGATGATCTTTTGATCGCCAAGCAGATGATCGTTGGCACCAAGCACTACCGTCAGTTCGGCCGCATCCGATGGGCCGGAAATCAGCACGCGTGAGGCGCCCGCCCGCAATCCGCGCGCTGCAATATCGGGGGCGTCCGCCTTTCCGGTACATTCAAGCACGATATCGACATGCCCAAGGTCAAGCGTGCCAAGGTCATCTGTCTGGCTGAGCGGGATCGGTTTGCCATCAATGACAAGCGCAAGCCCTGCCCGCTCTACCTGACCCGGATAGGGCCCGAAGATGCTGTCATATGCGAAGAGATGCGCACAGAGATCGGGTTCAGCGATATCGTTAATCCCGACCACCTCGATGCCCGGCCATGCCCCGGTTGCATGGGCGCGCAGCATGGTCCGGCCGATTCGGCCGAAACCGTTAATGAAAACACGCGTCATGCTGGCACCCTCCGATCTGCGCCGGATGCTGCAACTTTGCAATGAAAGCCACAAGCGGGGTTGTGGACGAATGCGATCCCGACCGCGTTAACCTTTAGTTAATGGAATCAGGGCGAAGTGGAGGGGAATGTGATAAAGAATCAGTCGAACTGCGGCCATTTGATGGGTCGCCTCTGATCAAATTCTGTGCAATTAACCGTCAAAATCAAAAAAACCGGTGTTTATGAGTGTCTGTCTGGTCTTAACACCACAAGCCGGACACAAATTTGTGCGGTTCTGGCTAAAATTATGAGTTTTCAGTTAAAATACGGACATATCGGCAATTTTCCGCCAGAGACTGTTTCGTGTTCCTCACATAATCTGCAAGTAGAACGGCAATTACGAACCACTAAACAACAAGTTAGCGTCACTTTTTGGCCTAATTTGAATGAAAGCAAAAGAGAATTGCGAACGGGGTTCCCTGTTCCGCACGATGTTTAAGGCTGGGTAGGCAAATGGCTAACGTACAGGCAAAAGAAAAAACCGACGATAAGGATGGCTTTGTTGACGAACTGAAGCCGGGCACCAAACTGATGCACGGGCAGTACACGATCGAGAGCTTCCTGAATGCGGGTGGTTTTGGCATTACCTATCTTGCCCGTGACAGTCTCGACCGGAAAATCGTGATCAAGGAATGTTTTCCGGGGGCATTTTGCCGCCGCAGCCGTTATGTGGTGCAGGCTCGCTCGCGCGCGCACCAGAACGAACTCAAATCCATTGTCCGGCTTTTTGTCCAAGAGGCACGCAGCCTCGCAAAACTTGACCATCCGAATATTGTCGGGGTCCACCAAGTCTTTGAAGATAACGACACCGCCTATATGGCGCTTGATTTTGTCGAAGGCCGCGACCTGCTTGATACGATCGAAGACCCCAACCACGGACTGACGCCTGCACAGGTCAGATCGATCCTCAAAGAGGTGTTGGGCGCCGTTGGTTTTATTCACGACCAAGGCATTCTGCACCGCGATATCTCGCCCGATAACATTCTGATCAACAAGGAATTCCACCCTGTCCTGATCGATTTTGGCGCCGCTCGCGAAGAAGCGACAAAGCAGAGCCGTGTTCTTTCGGCCCTGCGCGTGGTGAAAGACGGCTATTCGCCGCAGGAATTTTATATCGCGGGCTCAGATCAAAGCCCGAGCAGCGACCTTTATGCACTGTCCGCCTCGTTCTACCACCTGATCGCAAATGAAGTGCCGCCAAACTCGCAGGCGCGCCTTGCTGCGATGGCTTCTGGCGAAGCCGATCCTTACAAGCCGCTGGTTGGCCGTTTTCCCGAATATGATGATGCTTTCCTTGGCGCGATGGACAAGGCTTTGGCTGTTCTGCCCAAGGACCGCGTGCAGTCCGCTAAGGAATGGATCTCCATGATGGATGGCGAGCAGGGCAATGTGACCCCGCTCAAGGTTGCGTCTGCAGTTGCACCTGCCGAAAAGTCCGCGACGTCAGGCAACACAAAGCCCGCCACCGCCAAGAAATCGAACATGCCTGTATTGCTTGGCTCGGCAGCCGTTGTCGCCTTGTTGATCGGTGTCGGCGTCATGACCATGACCGGCGGCGACGATCCTGCCCCGACCCAAGACACCGTTGTTGTTTCAGAGGCCCCGGCGCCCACCGTCGCGCCGGAACCAGCCCAAGAACTGCCCGCCTTCCTGCGGCCCCAGCCGGTACCAGAGCCAGCGCCAGAACCCGTGGCAACCGCAGAGCCCGCACCAGAAGAGGTCGCGGAGCCTGTTGCGCCGGTCGTGCCAGAGGTCGTTGAAACCGTTGCGCCAGACGTTGCCGTTGATGCCCCGACACCAGCCATTCGTCCTGAAACGCGCCCCGAAAGCGCCGAGATCGCCGCTGCTCCGGAGCAGGCACCGCTACCCGAGCCTGTGGATACGCCAAGGCTGGCAACAGCAGAGCCTGCCATTGAACCCGCGTTCCCTGACCAAAGCGGCAATCGCCCGCTCGCAGATGGGGACACCGCTGCTGTGACGCTGCCCGACACGCCACAGACTGTTGAAGAGCTTGGTGCAGGTCTGGAAGTCGATATTCCCGCTGTCGTTCCCGGCAATGAAATCCTGCCTGACGTTGACAGCGTGATGGCATCATGGACGGTGCAGCTTCCGTTTGTTGCAGCTGGTGCGCGGTCCAACATTATCGCTGAAGCGGGCCCCGTTTCGCCGGTCTGGGTCCAGCCCGGTCTGGTCATCACTGGCGTAAACGGAACTCCCGTTGATGCGATTTCGGACATTCCGGACGCATTGCGCGATCAGACTGACGGTGTGGAACTGTCGCCCACGGTGCAGGTCAACTTCCAGACCCGCGACCCTGCCTCGGGCGAAGTTGCCGATCATGGCTGGATCCTGCCTGTTGTGCAGGAACTCGAACTGCTGGACGGTTCGCGGTTTGAAACCGTCTATATGGGCGGTGACTGGAAAACGAGCGTAGTGGCATTGCCCGATAGTCAAACTGGTGGCCTCCAGCTCGGCGACGTCATCACCTCCTACATCCCGACATCCGAAAGCGTGAACGGTCCTGATACGCTCATGACTATTCTTGATCGGGAAATCGAAAACGGCACCGCGCAGTTCATGTTTGCGGTGCAACGCGAAGGCACCCTTTGGGTGGCATCACTCGCCTACTCGGGCGCTGAAGAGTAAAATCACCATGGGCGCGCCAGTGGCACCGCCGTGTGTGACGTAAATTGAAAGGTAGTTAAGATGAAGTTTATTCGTGATCTCCTCGGCAAGAAGCGTAAAGACGACAGCGCGCGCCGTGCAAAAGGCATTGAATCCCTTGAGCAGTCCTACCGCGAGACGATCGGCTCTATGGTTGACGAAACTGCCCCAATCGAACCTCTGAGCAGTACAAAAAGCGATGTGCGGGTTGTTTCGGTCGACAGGGCACCGCTTGCCCCAC
>CAYGMX010000145.1:0-6854 GCA_964351055.1 uncultured Loktanella sp.
AGGTTTGCCGAAGTGGTGCAGGGCCAAGCCTCAAGCAGAGTGCTTCTGCCAGACCCTTCAATCGAACGCGGTGTCTTCGAAGGTGTTTTTCTTGACTGAACACGGCAAAGCGGTTGAGCCAGGTCGCTCGCATCACAGCGTAAATCGTGATAGCAGGCGCATATGGCGCTCTCACCGGAAGGGCCTTCAGCTAAACCGAGTTATTGCAAGAATGGACAAGCTTTCCGTCATGCACGCCTTCCGCCGCATCGTTGAACGCGGCAGTTTTGCGCGCGCGGCGGAGGATCTGGGGGTATCGCCGGCACTGCTAAGCCGCGAGGTCAAACTGCTTGAGGAGAGCCTCGGCAGCACGCTGCTGACACGTACGACTCGTTCCATGTCACTCACCGATGCAGGGCGGCTTTATTTCGACGAGGCGACCGGCATCCTCGACGCTGTCACAACAATTGAGAACCGCATCAGGGATGGCGCACGCACAGTACGCGGCCATTTGAAGGTCAATGCATCCAGCTCCTTTGGGCAGACGGTCATCGCGCCGTTTCTCCCAGGTTTCCTCGACGCTTATCCTGATCTCCGGCTGACGCTTTCGCTTGATGACCGCGTGATAGATATGGTTGAGGGCGGGTTTGACGTCTCGATCCGTATCCGGGCCGCGATGCCTGATTCGGCACTGGTCGCGCGCAAGATCGGAACGATGCGGCAACGGATCTTTGCGTCCCCCGTCTATCTGGAACAGGCAGGCGTACCGCAGGACCCAGAGGATATTCGCAAGCATCGGGTGGTCGGCTTCCTTTTGGCCGATCACCTGATGACCTGGACACTTACCGGACCGTCAGGCACTTGCGCGCTGGACCTCGACCCGAAGGTGCGCGTCGGAAACAGCCGTGTACTGCGGGATCTCCTAATTGCGGGACAGGGGATCGGCACCTTGCCGGATTTCGTCTCAGATGGCCCCGTGGCGCGCGGCGAACTGGTGTGTGTGCTGCCGGCTTGGGAACTGCCTGCGCCAGAGATCTTCGCCGTGACTGCATCCCGGCTTGGCATGGACACAAAGGTGACCGCTTTCCTTGATCATCTCCGGACAGCTCTGCGTTCCTGATATTCTTCAAACAGCGTAAAGAATGAAGTGACACCGCGACGGTTATTCCGACGCTTCGCATCAGCGATCTTCAAAGGCATCGAAACTTCAAGCCTGAGAGGATCCCATGACCCGCATTCTTGTACTTTATTATTCCAGCTACGGCCATGTTCGTGCGCTGGCCGACGCCGAAGCCGAGGGTGCGCGCTCCGTGCCCGGCAGCCATGTCGACATCCGTCGCGTCCCTGAAACCGTCCCCGAAGACATCCGGCAAAAGGTTGGCTTCGCCCCAGATGACACGCCAGTCGCCGCGCCAGCCGATCTAGAGTCCTACGACGCCATCATCTTCGGCACGCCCACGCTCTTCGGTATGATGGCGGGACAAATGAAGTCCTTCCTCGACCAGGCTGGCGGCCTCTGGGCGCGAAATGCAATGGTGGGCAAGGTCGCGGCTGTGTTCGCCTCCACCGGCTCGCAGCATGGCGGCCACGAGGCGACGCTGCTGTCCACCCAAATCCCGCTGCAGCACTTCGGGATGGTCATTGTTGGAATGCCCTACACCTTCGCCGGACAAACGACGACAGAGGAAATCGTCGGCGGCGCCCCCTACGGAGCTGGCACTCTCGCAGGCGCAGACGGCTCGCGCGCACCTACGGAAACCGACCTAGCCGGCGCAAGGTTCCAAGGCGCACATGTCGCGCGGATCGCGGGGCGTTTGGCCGGAGCCAACCTGCGCGAGGAGGCTGCGTAATGACTTCTCTCACCATCGACTTTTTCCATGACGCCGTGTGCTGCTGGTGCTTCAACATTTCGTCGCGGATGCGTGACCTCGCAGACAAGTTCGACCTCGATATCCGCCACCACACCTTTGTACTGCAAGCGAGCCCAGCCGAGATGGCAACGCGCTGGGGCACGCCCAAAGACGCCCGCGAGACCATTCTTGGACATTGGGCGGCCTGCCGGCAGGTCAGCGACCGGCCGGAGCTCGTCGATATCGACGCCATGCGCGCGGCCCCTTTCGACTATGCTCACGGCATGACCGCCGCGCTTGGGTGCAAAGCGGCAGAGCGGATTGGCGGACAGGCAGCTCATTGGGACATGTTCGACTGCCTCCAGCGGGCGCATCTGACCGAGGCGCGCAACATCGCCGATCCTGAGACGGTGCTTCACGTCGCGCGGGAACTGGGCTTCGAAGCGGCAGCCTTCGCAGAGACCGTGGACGATCCGGCAACCGCACAAGCCCTCGAAGCGGACCGGCAACACGCCCGCTCACTTCAGGTTCGTTCCATTCCCACCCTCATCGTTCGGGAGACCGGCGCGCGCCTCGTCAACGGACCGCGCAAGGATCTGGCTGCGCAGTTGCGCACTGCCCTCCGCCTCGCCGCCTGAAAGGAATACCCATGACGATTTCGCTCTTTAACAAAGGTGTCCGGTACCGCCGACGTATTCCGCGCGGTGTGCCGCACAATCTATCCCCGCAAATGATGCACGATATCGGCCTCGATCCTTGGCCCGCACATCCGCGCTTGCCGTTCGACCCGCTCTGGTGAGCTCTCTACAGGAGATATGACCCATGTCCCGCACCACTGACATCCTTCTCACGGCGCTTCGGGGAGACACACCCTATTGCGCACGATACGCTTTCGACAGGTTCGAAGCGGATAAAACCCGGCCGCCAGCAGTTCAAAGGTCAGAGGCCCACAGCGTTTCATCCGCGCACCAGTGCATAATCCGGATCGTAGGGCCCGGGCGCGATCACCTCGGCCGAGAAGGACTCGCCCAGCATGTCGATGGCCAAAGTGGTGCCGAGGCCTGCGTAATCGGGATGCACGAAGCCCATGGCAAGGTTCAGACCGGTCCGATGGCCCCAATCGCCCGAGGTTACCGTGCCGATGGGGCCGTTTCTGGCACTGATGGAGGCACCGGGGTGGGTCGGGCGGTCTGTGCAACCGACCTTGAGCGTCACCAACATGTGCCTTGGCCCCGCCTCAAGGCGAGCTTTCAGTGCGGCCTTTCCGACGAAATCGGGCTTGTCCATCTTCACGAACCGGCCAAGCCCGGTCTCGAACGGGTCGAACTCTGTCAAGATGTCGGCCTTCCAGTGCAGATAGCCTTTTTCCATGCGCATGGATTCGACCGCACGGCTGCCGAAAAGCCGCATCCCATGCGCCTCTCCGGCTCGGCGCAAGGCCGCGTAGGCGGCGTACAACTGAGCGTTGGGAACATGGATTTCATAGGCCAGCTCACCCGAGAAGCTGACGGAAAGCACTGTTGCGGGGGCGATCCCGATGAACGCCTCGCGGGCCGACAGCCAAGGAAACGCGTACGCTGACCAATCGCCGCGCGCCACCTCGCGCAACACGTCGCGCGCCTTGGGGCCTGCCAGCACGAGGATCGTCATATCATTGGTCAGCGACCGGATCGTGACATCCTCTTCCGCACGGATATGCGCGGTGAGCCAGTCCATGTCGTGATATTCTGACGCTGCCGCCGAGCCGTACCAGACGCGGTCCGGACCCCGATCTGAGGCGGGCAGATTGGCCACGGTCGCTTCGGATTTCAGCATTCCGTGATGATTCAAGAGGTAACACAGGCCGACGCGCCCTGGCTTTCTCGTGACGCGACCGCAGGTCATCCGATCAAGGAAATCATTGGCGTCGGTGCCTGTGATCTCGAAGCGGTTGAAGCCGTTGACCTCGGTCAGGCCGACAGCGGTCTGCACCCCGCGGACCTCGTCGGCGACGATGTCGTGGACCTCGTTGAAGCGAAAGCCGAGCGTTTCCGTGAAGTCCACCGACGGTTTGATGTAGTCGACCCGTTCCCATCCATTCACGGTGCCGAATTCTGCTCCTTCGGACGCCAATACCTGCGTAAGGGGGGTGGTTTTCATCGGACGCCCCGCCGGGCGATGTTCATGAGGGAAATGGAAGCGGAACTCGTTCTGGTAATCCTCGATCGCCTTGAGCGCGGTCAATTCCACGGTCGCGTGCCCGGTGAAGCGCCGCGGGTCGATGACCCAGGTGTCATAGCACGCCTCGCCATGGACGATCTGTTGCGCCAGAAGCCAGCCATGGCCGCCGCCTTCGCCCAAGCCCGCCCGCAACCCGATGATGCAGTACGCGTTACGCTTGCCCGGGATCGGGCCGACAAGCGGCGCACCGTCGATGGTGTAGGTGATCGGGCCATTGACGATAGTGTGGATGCCGACCTCCGTCAGGGCAGGCATCCGCGCGAAGGCACCTTCAAGAACGTCGGTCACGCGGTCCAGATCGTCGGGGCAGAGCGCATTCGAGAATTTTGGATCGATGCCGTCCATGCCCCAGGTGCGGCAATCCTGCTCATAGAACCCCACCAGGAGACCGTTCTTTTCCTGACGGCAATAATAGTCGCTGATCGGGCAGCGCAACAGCGGCATCCGGTGACCCGCGTCGCGGATAGCCGCAATTTCCTCGGTCACGAAATACTGGTGTTCCATCGATGCCACCGGATGCCGCACGCCCATCATCGCACCCACCTCGTTCACCCGGTAGCCGCAGGCGTTGACAACGATGTCTGCGGCGATCTCGCCTTTGGGGGTTGTGACGATCCACGTGTCGTCCTTCAACTGACGCAGGCTGGTAACGGGCGTATTGCGGTGAACTTCGGCGCCAGCAGCCCGCGCGCGCCGCGCGAGCGCCTGACACAGTTGCGCGGGGTCAATGTCGCCATCCTCGCCGTCCCACAGCCCGCCAACGAGGTTTTCCGTAGAGATCAGCGGGTGACGGCGGCCACATTCCGCAGCATCCAGGATTTCGAATGCGACGCCCATGCCACGCGCCATGGACGCAAAATGTCGATAGCCGTCCATCTGTGCCTCAGTATTGGCCAGCCGGATACCTCCGTCGCCATGATGATAGCCGACGGGATAATCCGGATCGGCGGCCAGCTCCTTGTAAAGCGCGATGGAATGACTTTTCAGACCCACCATCGTCTGGTTCATACCGAAATTTGTGACCTGTGCGGCAGAATGCCATGTCGTGCCGGATGTCAGTTCGTCGCGCTCGAGCAGCATGACGTCGCTCCAACCTTCTTGGGTCAGATGGTAAAGCGTGGAACAACCGGCGATACCGCCCCCGATTACGACGACTTTGGTTCTTGTTTTCATAATGTAGCCATCCATCTGTTTTTTTCATGTGGCTGGATCGAGAAGTCGGGATCAAGATGTTCGCAACAGTTTCGAAAAATTCGAATGGAACCTTGGAGTATCCACACAAGTTGACAAAGTGCTTGCGAGAAACCGAGACCCGCAATTGATCTGTTCTAACATATACGAGGACAGGCCATGGAAACAGCACGCAGACGCGCCGGCGGACGACGTGACAAACTGCTCGCGCGCAGCGCCGGGCCAACGAACCCATGTCCACCGGGGCAGCGCGGGGGCCAATATGCCCCGCTGTCCAGCAAGGATATCGAAGCAATCTATGACACCGCCTTACGCCTGCTGGCCCAATTGGGCATGGGCGAGGTGCCCGAACGTCTGCATCGCGATTTGCTGGCGGCCGGTGGAGTTGATAATGGCGCGGGCCGCGTGCTGTTCCCGCGCGCACTGGTCGAGGATGCCATTGCGCGCGCCGCAAAACGCTTTGTCCTCCATGGCCGGGATGAAGCGCGCAGCATCGACGTGGGGGGTGACAGCGTCCATTTCGGCACTGGCGGGGCCGCAGTTCAAACACTCGATCTCGAAAGCGGGCTTTACCGCCCCTCGACATTGCTCGATCTGCATGCCTTTACCCGGCTTCAGGACACGCTTGCCAACGTGAGCTGGTTCACGCGGTGCTGTGTGGCGACAGATGTGCCGGACAATTACGAACTGGACGTCAACACCGCATACGCCCTGATGCGCAACACCACGAAACCGGTGGCCACATCCTTTACGCTTGCGGACTATGTTGATCCGATAGTCGGCATGCTGGACATCGTTGCCGGTGGTGTAGGGGAATTCGCCCGTCGCCCGTTTCTCAAGGCCCATATCAGCCCTGTTATCTCACCCATGCGCTTTGGGGAGGACGCCGTAGACGTGGTTTATGCCTGCATCCGTCACAACATCCCGATGTCTTGCATCACAGCTGCGCAGGCAGGTGCTACGGCGCCTGCGACATTGGCCGGCTTTCTGGCGCAATCGCTGGCCGAAACGCTCGGAAGCCTTGTGATGGTCAATGCCATCAAGCCCGGGCATCCGATGGTGTTTTCTAACTGGCCATTGGTGATCGACCTGCGCACCGGCGCCTTCGCAGGGGGCGGCGGCGAGATTTCGGTAATGAACGCAGCCTCGGCGCAGGTGTCGATTTGGCTGGGCCTGCCGTCGGGCGTGGCCTGCTCAATGACCGACGCCAAGGCAATCGACGCCCAATACGGCGCTGAAAAGGCTATGACGGCGGTGGCGGCGGGACTGGCGGGCGGAAACCTGATCTACGAAAGTTCGGGGATGACCGCATCGCTTCTGGGGGCAAGTTTCGAGGCCTTCGTTCTGGACGACGAGATGCACGCCGCAATCTATCGGATGCTACGCGGCGTAGAGGTCAATGAGGACACGCTTGCCTTCGACAGCATTTGCGAAACAGTGCTGGGGGTCGGGCATTTTCTCGGGGCGCAACAGACCTATGCGGCGATGGAGCGGGATTACTTCTATCCCAAACTTGCCGGCAGGGATGCTCCGGTCACATGGGCCGAAAAAGGCGCTCGGGATATCTGGACGCGGGCCCGCGAACGGGCCCGGGCGATTCTTGCAGAGCACAAT
>CAYGMX010000146.1:0-6850 GCA_964351055.1 uncultured Loktanella sp.
TCGATAAACGGGTCGGGGCTGGGCGGTACGGCAAGATGGACGGCTTCCAGCACCTGTTCGTATTGGTGCGGGCCGGTGACGGCCAGAATTTGCGGGTGGTTTTCGCGGATATAATCGGGTTCCGCACCCAGACATCCCGTCACGATGACGCGGCCGTTTTCCTTCAGCGCCTCGCCAATGGCATCAAGACTTTCGGCCTTGGCGCTGTCTAGGAACCCGCAGGTGTTCACGATCACCGCCTCGGCGCCTGCGTAATCGGGGCTGATGGCGTAGCCTTCTGCCCGCAGCCTTGTCAGGATGCGTTCGCTGTCCACAAGCGCCTTGGGGCAGCCAAGGCTGACCATGCCGATGGTCGGCTGGCCTGCGCGGCGGGTGTCGGTGACTTGCGCGCGGGCAAGATCGGGGCGGAGTGATGGCGGGTTCTGGGTCATGGCGCGCGTATAGCGCGGGGCGCAGGTCTTGGGAATGGGGTGTGGTGCTTGCGCCGCCCAAAGAAAAAGGCCGCCCTCAGGGGGCGGCCTTTCCAAAAGGTAAGGTGGATCATGATCCACCTTACTCCGAACTTACCGCCGCCGGTCGCGCCGCGACGACATCGGCTGGAACGCCACGCCCACATGCGCTTCGCAATAGGGTTTGCCTTGCTGCACAGCCAGACCGCAGAACCAGAAATCATCCGTGGCCGGATCGCCGACAGGCCATTTGCAGGTCTTTTCGGTCAATTCCATCAGACTGATCCGTTTCGCGGTCTTTTCGACCTCGTTCACCTTGGCCAATGCTTCTGGGCTGATTTCGTTTGCAGAGGGTTGCGGCGGTAAGGGTTGGCCCGCCGGAATAATCGCGCGGCGTGCGGCCGAAATCGGAATCCCGTTTTCATCCAGTTCCAGTTCTTCCTTCACGGCGGGAACCGATGCAGCCACCTTTGCCTTGGGTGCAGGTTTTGTCGCAGGCTTTGCCGCCACTGCCGGCTTTTCCTTCGGCGCGGCCTTGGCTGTTGTTGCCCCGCCAGCGCCCGCACGATTGGAAAGCCCCAAGCGGTGCACTTTGCCAATGACGGCGTTGCGGGTCACACCGCCAAGTTCCTTAGCGATCTGGCTGGCTGACTGGCCTTCGCCCCACATCTTCTTGAGCGTCTCGACGCGCTCGTCTGTCCAGGACATATGGATTCCTTTGGTTTAGCTGGCCGGATGCCCTGCTGGGCATCGGGCCGTTTAACTTAATCAGAGCATACTAATCATTGCCGCAGGTGATGTGAAGGCAATGCTGCGCGTTTTGCGTAAGTTCTGGTGCCTTGTCGCAAGATTGCCCATGACTGCCCGCCTACCGCAGGCTGCAACAGCCGACCCGCGGGCCTTTGTTGTCGATGTAATGCAACCCATAGGCGCGGTCGCTCATCCCGTCAGAGCATTGCCCGGGCAGGATATGTGCCGTTACCTGCTCTTGGCTGGACTGCCAGACAAACCGGTATCCGGTCTCGGCGATTTGGACAAAGCCTGCAGAAGGCGCCGCTGACACGATCGCGTGCGATGATTGTGTTTCTGGCGTGCGCAAGATCAGCGCACCGTCCTCCGAAAACGTCATGCCCCAGAACGGCTCGGTTCCAGAGCAGACAAGGCCACGAGGCAGCCCCAGCGCATTGCGGGTTTCCGGCTCCGGTGCAAGAAACCGCAGTGCGACCCAGCCTGAGGTCTCGCCGCTGTTCAAGAGCGCCCAATGCCCTTCGTGGCTGAGTGCGAAAACTTCGATACCGGTGGCATCGTATGCCAGTGTTCCAATGATCTCTGCCGCGCCGTCGGGTGCAGCCCGAATGTTCAGGTGATCGTCGGCCGCTATGCCTGCCACCTGATAAAGCGCGGGCAGGGTCGGGCCGATGCTGTCTGCGGCGGCGCCCATGGCCCAGATGCCGAAGATGACTGAAAGAATGGACCGCATATCTGCTCCGCCTTGCTTGCCCCCTCAATTGGTAAACTCCTGTGACTGCGCTGGCTAGGGGCTGGCCATTTTGTGGCAATCGGATATGTCCGACGCCACAGCAAAGGATACATCACATGGCAGAACCAATCCAAATGGGGGTCCGCCGCTTTGGCCGGATCAACTGGCTGGGCACATGGACACTGGTCCGGCGTGAAATCAGCCGTTTCATGAATGTCTGGTTGCAGACGGTGATGGCGCCGCTGATCAATGCGGGGCTATTCCTGATGATTTTTACCATTGCAATCGGTGGCCAGCGCGGTGACGTGATGGGCGTACCCTTCATGGTTTTTCTGGCCCCCGGGATCCTGACAATGACGGTCATCCAGAACGCATTTGCAAACACGTCCTCGAGCCTGTCCTCCGCGAAAGTGCAAGGCAACATTGTCGATACGTTGATGCCACCGCTTTCAGCAGGTGAATTGGTCGCGGGATATATCGGCGGCGCTGTCGCTCGCGGCGCGATTGTCGCGGTCGTGATCGGGATCGGGTCCGCTGTTTTTCTTGGGGTCCAGATGCAGAACCTGCTTTGGGTGATTGTCTTTGTCGTATTGGGATCTGTCATGATGGGAGGATTGGGTTTGATCGCCGGTATCTATGCCAACAAGTACGATCAACTTTCGGCCATCTCGAACTTTCTGGTCACGCCCTTGGCATTCCTGTCGGGAACCTTCTATTCCATCGAAGCCCTGCCTCCGGTGATGCAGTCCCTCAGCCATGCCAATCCGTTCTTCTATATCATCGACGGTGTCCGGTTCGGCATGATCGGCACCAGCGACAGCAGCCCTTGGCTGGGGTTGGCGGTTGTCGTGTTTTCCTGTCTTTTCGTGATCGGTATCTGTTTGCGCTGGATGCATACGGGGTATCGCCTCAAGGCCTAGCCTGTGCCGCTGGATCGGTCAGACGATATCCCGCACCGGAATCCCCCGCTGCGCCATGACGTCGATCAGCGTGTCCAGGTCGGGGAGATCACCGGTAAAGATCCCCCGCACATCGCCGTTCTTGAACACGATCGACACCCCCGCCTCGAGGCTTTCATGGGTGACTTGCAGATAGGCAATTTCGTCCAGCGGGATGGGACGGGGGTTTCGCCATGCTGACAGTGTCAGATATTCGTGATCGACACGAATGCCCGCGACCTGTTTGGGCAAGAGCATCCAAGTCACTGTTACCGCGCCAGCAACCCACAAAAGCCACAACAAATCGTAGGCTTGGTTCAGGACAACAGTTGCCAAGAGCATCGCCACGGCAATCATGGCCAGCCACATTGCCCCTTTGCTCGGCGCACGGCGAAACTCGTAAACAGTGTCCATATTAAGGCGCCTAACGCAGAATCATGGCTGGATTTTGACCAGTTTGCATTTGGTGTGAATTCGGGCGACTTCAAGCGGTGTCCCCGTGGCTGCAAGGGTCTGGGCGGGTCTTGGCCTGTTGGCATTCGTGTTGCCTGCTGCGCTGTCCGGCCGCTTGACGTGCGACTGCCTGTCACCCCACGGCGCGAGGGGTCTTTCCACTTGCGACCAATTGGGCTAAGAGCGCCAGATGAAAACGCAAATGAAATCCTCAAGCCGACGCCGACGCTGAACCGCGCCGCCTTTTGTCACGTCTTTCATAAACCTCTAACATTGTTGACACACTCGGCTTGGTCCTGCACCAATCGGGCTTAGCTTCAAGGATGATCGCTATGATCCCATCTATTCTGCCAACCTATTCACGCGCACCGCTGACTTTCGTTTCCGGCGAGGGCTCTTGGCTGACGGAGGCAGATGGCCGCCGCTTTCTTGACCTTGGTGCGGGGATCGCAGTGAATGCGCTGGGTCATGCACATCCGGCGCTGGTTGAGGCGCTGACGACGCAGGCAAATGCGCTTTGGCATGTGTCCAACCTGTATAACATTCCTGCACAACAGAAACTGGCCGATGCATTGGTCGACAAGACCTTTGCGGACACGGTATTCTTTACCAATTCCGGCACCGAGGCCTGCGAACTGGCCGTCAAGATGGCGCGCAAGTACTGGTACGACAAGGGACAGCCCGACCGGACCGAGATCATCACCTTTTCAGGGTCTTTTCATGGCCGTTCAAGTGCGGGGATCGCGGCAGCGGGCTCCGAAAAGATGACCAAGGGCTTTGGTCCGCTTTTGCCCGGCTTCATCCATCTGCCCTTTGGCGACCACGACGCGCTGAAAGCGGCGGCAACTGACAAGATCGCGGCCATCATGGTAGAGCCTGTGCAAGGCGAGGGCGGTATCCGTCCGCTGCCCGATGTCTGCCTGAAGGGGCTGCGAGATCTGTGCGATGAACATGGTATCTTGATGATCCTTGACGAGGTCCAATGCGGCATGGGCCGGACAGGCAAGCTGTTTGCGCATGAATGGGCGGGCATTTCGCCCGATATCATGATGGTCGCCAAGGGGATCGGCGGGGGCTTTCCGCTGGGTGCGGTACTGGCCACGGAAAACGCGGCCTCTGGAATGACGGCGGGCACGCATGGGTCGACCTATGGCGGTAATCCTCTGGCCTGTGCTGTGGGCGCGCAGGTGATGGAGATTATCGCGGAGGATGCGTTCCTGTCCGAGGTGAACCGCAAGGCCGGTCTGCTGCGCCAAAAGCTCGAGGGATTGGTTGCGTCGCATCCTGATGTTTTCGAGGCGGTGCGCGGCTCAGGCCTGATGCTTGGTTTGAAATGCAAGGCTGTCAACAGTGATGTTGTTGCAGCAGGGTTCGCCGAAGGCGTTCTGACAGTGCCTGCGGCTGACAATGTGATCCGGCTTCTGCCTGCATTGAATATTGGCGACGACGACATCGGGATCGCAGTCGACAGGCTGGGTGCGGCCGCGTCCCGGATAAAGGAGGCCGATGCGTAACTATACGTTCCGCAGACTAACCGAGGCTGACCTGCCTTTGATGCGCCGCTGGCTCCAGTCGGCACATGTTAAGGTCTGGTGGCCCGATGCGGAGCAACAAGTCGCGCTGATGCAGCAAGACATGGACAACAAAGACATCAACATGTGGGTGGTCAGCCTGATAAACCATCCCTTTGCCTATCTGCACGATCATGATGTGCGCACCTTCGGCATGCCGCAATACGCGGACCTGCCGCCCGCAACCCGTGTGCTTGCGACCTTTGTAGGCGATGGGAATTTCACCGGACAGGGCCATGCCGCGGGATACGTTGACGCGCATGTGCGTGATCTGCGCCTGAAGTATCCGATGATTGCCGTTGGCCCGAACACCGGCGATACCCACGCCATCAACGTCTTCAAGCAAGCAGGTTTCGTCAAGCGACGCCTTGCGCCAACCCGCGACGGACGCTTGGTTCAAGTGATGACCCACCTTTGACAGTCCGGCCCTCCCGACGGCCCAACAAAAGCGAATAAGATGAACCACTTTCTTGATATCAATATCACCCCAACCGATGCCCTGCGGAGGATCATCGACAGTGCCCGCGATATGAAAACCGCGCGCGCAGGCAAGCCCAAGGGCACGCTGGATGCAGACCAGCCCTTGGCAAACCATAGGGGGGCGCTGATGTTCGAACAACCTTCACCACGGACGCGCGTTTCGTTCGATGGGGGCGTGCGCCAGATGGGTGGGCAGACGATGGTTCTGTCAGGGGCCGATATGCAATTGGGCCACGGCGAGACAATCGCTGATACGGCCCGTGTCCTGTCGCGTTACGTCGATCTGATCATGATCCGCACCTTCGAGGAACAAACGCTGCTGGATATGGCCGAATATGCCACGGTGCCGGTCATCAACGGGCTGACCAACCGGACCCATCCCTGTCAGATCATGGCCGATATCATGACCTTCGAGGAACATAACGGGCCGATCAAAGGCAAGAAGGTTGTTTGGTCCGGTGACGGTAACAACGTCTTTGCCAGCTTTGCCCATGCTGCCAAGCAGTTCGATTTCGATCTGGTCTTTACCGGCCCACCGCCGCTGGACCCCGAACCGGCGCTGGAGGGACTTTATACCATCGTGCGCGATCCCAACGAAGCGGTGCAGGGTGCCGATCTTGTGGTCACGGATACATGGGTCAGCATGCATGATCCGCAATCCGCCCGTGAGCGGCGCCACAACCAGTTGCGCGGCTATCAGGTAAATGACGCGCTGATGGCCAAGGCCAAGGAGGATGCCCTGTTCATGCACTGCCTGCCTGCCCACCGCGATGACGAAGCAACCAGCAGCGTCATGGACGGCCCGCATTCGGTGATCTTTGACGAGGCCGAGAACCGGTTGCACGCCCAGAAGGCAATCATGCGCTATTGTCTGGGTGTCTAGGCGGGGTCTGTGGTCGCCGCGCCGCCCGCTTAAGTCAGTGATAAAAGCAAAGCCTGCAGGCCGGCATCATCTGCCTTTTTTGCGGCTTTCTTGATGGACATCCACTTGCGCTTGCGTAGTTCAGCTTCTGGGTAGGCTTTGACGGTCGCCTTGACGTCGATCCTGTAGACGCTCACGTGGCAAGGGACGATCCGCCCGTCGTCAAAGCGTTTCTCGGTGATATAGCCGCCGATGGGGGCCTTGCTGACCTTGCCTTTGGCCACGCCCGCTTCTTCCCATGCTTCGAGTTTAGCCGCTTCTGCATCGGTGAGCCCGTCCATCAGCCAGCCTTTCGGAATGATCCAGCGCCCGCGCGAGGATTTGACCAATAAAACCTCTGGACCATTCTTGCCTTGCCGCAGGCAGACGGCCCCTACCTGCGCAATTGCGCTGGGGTCTATGACACGAACCTCGCGGCCGGTCCAAAAGGAACGGTGTAGATTACTCATCTTGCCTGCCTCTAGGCTGATTTTATTGAGTTTCTTATAACATAGGCCGAATCAGAGCGCAATTCTTCCCTATGTGCGGGGTTTTGCGCGCAGCGTGGGGTCGGCTTG
>CAYGMX010000147.1:0-3051 GCA_964351055.1 uncultured Loktanella sp.
CTGGTCAGTCGTGTCGTCCCCGCGGCCAAACTCTTGAGCGAAGCAAAGGCTGCCGCTGAAAAGATCACCGAAAAATCCCAGATTGCGGCTATCGCCGCCAAGGATGCCGTCAATCGCGCGTTCGAAACGACCTTGGCCGAAGGCCTGAATTACGAGCGCCGCCTGTTCCACTCGCTTTTTGCCACCGAAGACCAAAGCGAAGGCATGAGCGCGTTCTCTGAAAAACGAGAGGCCCAGTTCAGGGATCGCTAGGTTTTTGGGGCTTCCCTTAAGGGCTAAACTGTCCTATCAGCCCCGTCATACATGCGCGTGAGGCCCGCTTTGGCCAGAATCACCGGTTCTTAAACCCGGGGTTGGGCTTTCAGCGCTATCATATTCAATGTGACCCAACCTAGGGTCCCAGTCACGGGAACGAACACATGGCAAACACACCACAGGCAAAAAAACGCGCCCGCCAGAACGTCGCGCGTTTTGCAGTCAACAAGATGCGCCGCTCGCGCATCCGCACCTACTTGCGCGCCGTCGAAGAGGCGATTGCGTCGGGCGATCAGGCTGCTGCTGCCGCTGCGCTCAAAGCCGCACAGCCAGAGCTGATGCGCGGCGTCACCAAAGGTGTCGTCCACAAGAACACAGCGTCGCGCAAGATGTCGCGCCTTGCCGCACGGGTCAAAGCTGTCAGCTGATTCTATCAGTTTTTGGAAAACCAAAGAGTGCAAGCGCGTCCGGTTCGGGCGCGCTTTTCTTTCGCGCCTGTTGTTGTGGCGCGCAGAAAATGTGACTTTTCAAAGGGCCCATAGATTCTTTTCACGCTATTTCTGAGTCAAGTGCGATGTTGTGTTGAAGAGGCCCCAAACCCCTTGCTAGCTTAGCGTTGCGATTCACATAGTTCCGGGGGGACATGAGGGGGTTTGCATTTGATATGGTAGCTAGCGCGCGCTCTTGGTCGAGGTTCGTTTACCATCATCAACTGTCGAACGTCATGCAAAGGTGGTGCGGAAATTTATAGCTCCATGCTATGAAACCAAACCGATTTGTGTCTGCAAGGACGTCGAAGGCTGCTCTTCGTCGTTCAGGCTGCCTGCTGTCTCTTTACTGCTGCATGGCGCGGCTTGCATCATTCCGACGCAAGGTCCGTGTCAAGCTTATGGCTTTGGTACAAGGCAATTTCGCTCGGAAGGGACATTCTGAGGGGGGTCGCCCTATGTCCGGAACGGCTGGTCGCAAGTTGACGTCGCGCGTTTTGGGCAAGGGAATAGAATGACCAACGATATTTGGGCGAAGGTTTTAAAGACGCTGCAAGGAGCCTTGGGGGCAAACAACTTTTCAAACTGGATCGAACCTCTGGAGTTTGCGCAACTTGCGGGAGGTGTGGCAACCTTTCATGTGCCCACAAATTTCATCGGCAATTACGTGTCCCAGAACTTTGGCGATCAGATCATCTTTCACCTCAATAAAGAGGGCGAACAGGTGAGCAGATTGCAGTTTCGCGTTCCCGCGCATGCCCGCGTGACACCCAAACCCAAAGTGGTCGTCAAACCAACCGGAAATGATGATATTTCAGGGTCGCCGCTTGATGCGCGCTTTACCTTTGACACATTTGTTGTCGGCAAGCCCAACGAGCTTGCGCATGCTGCTGCGCGCCGTGTCGCAGAAGGTGGCCCTGTCACTTTCAACCCTTTGTTTCTTTATGGCGGCGTCGGTCTGGGCAAAACCCACCTGATGCACGCCATCGCGCATGAATTGAAAGAACGCTCTCCTGAACTGAACGTGCTGTATCTGTCCGCCGAACAGTTCATGTACCGCTTCATTACTGCCTTGCGGGAACGCAAGATGATGGATTTCAAGCAACTCTTCCGCTCGGTCGATGTATTGATGGTGGACGATGTGCAGTTTATCGGCGGCAAGGACAGCACGCAGGAAGAATTCTTCCATACGTTCAATGCGCTTGTGGATGGCCGTAAACAGATCATCATTTCCGCCGACCGCGCACCTGGTGAGATCAAGGATCTTGAAGAGCGGATCAAGTCCCGCCTGCAATGCGGGCTGGTTGTCGATCTGCATCCAACAGACTACGAACTGCGGCTTGGCATCCTGCAATCCAAGGTCGATGTCTACGCCGCGCAATATCCGGAACTGCAAATCTCGAACGGAGTGCTGGAATTTCTGGCGCATCGTATCTCGACAAATGTGCGCGTGCTTGAAGGGGCGCTGACCCGCCTGTTTGCTTTCGCGTCGCTGGTCGGGCGCGAAATCACGCTGGAACTGACGCAGGATTGCCTGTCGGACGTGCTCAAGGCCTCGGATCGCAAAGTTACGGTGGAAGAAATCCAGCGCCGCGTGTCAGAGCACTACAACATACGCCTGTCCGACATGATCGGGCCAAAGCGTGTCCGCAACTTTGCCCGCCCCCGTCAGATCGCGATGTATCTGGCCAAACATATGACAAGCCGGTCCCTGCCCGAAATCGGCCGCCGCTTCGGTGGACGTGACCACACCACGGTGATGCACGGTGTCAAACGGATCGAAGAGCTGAAATCGCTGGATAGCCAGATCGCCGATGATCTGGAATTGCTGCGCCGCGCGCTTCAGGAATAAGCCCCGACGCTTGACGCGGGCAGGCCCATCGTCAACAGTCCAACAAAATGGTTGAGCCGGACGCGGAATGCAGTACATTCCGCGTCCGGCATCGTCCGGCACCAAGTCATGCGGAGAGTGGGACATGAAATTCAGTATTGAACGCGCGGCGTTACTCAAGGCCGTTGCGCAGGCTCAATCCGTCGTTGAACGGCGTAACACGATCCCGATCCTTGCAAACGTCCTGATCGAAGCGGAAGGTGACACAGTCCAATTCCGTGCGACCGATCTTGATATCGAAGTGGTAGACCGCGCGCCTGCCAAGGTCGAACGCGCAGGAGCGACAACTGTCGCTGCCGTCACCTTGAACGAGATCGTGCGCAAATTGCCTGATGGTGCCTTGGTCACGCTGAGCGAAGATGGCGCATCAGGGCGGCTGAGCATAGAGGCGGGACGTTCGCATTTCTCTTTGGCGAC
>CAYGMX010000147.1:3151-6848 GCA_964351055.1 uncultured Loktanella sp.
GATATGGCGGGTGTCATCGTCCCGCGCAAGACAGTCGGCGAATTGCGCAAGCTGCTGGATGACGATGACATGCAGATCGCGGTGTCGGTCTCTGAAACCAAGATTCGCTTTGCCACGCCCGATATCATGCTGACCTCCAAAGTGATCGACGGAACTTTCCCCGATTACACCCGCGTGATCCCGCAGGGAAACACCCGCAAACTCGAAGTGGACGCCAGCGAATTCGCCCGTGCCGTTGATCGGGTTGCAACCGTGTCGTCCGAACGGTCCCGTGCTGTCAAACTGTCGCTGGACGAAGACCGTCTGATCCTGTCCGTCAACGCCCCCGATAGCGGTGCCGCCGAGGAAGAACTGGCTGTCGCCTATAGCGACGAACGGCTGGAAATCGGGTTCAACGCGAAATATCTGCTGGAAATCGCCAGTCAGGTGGACCGCGAGAATGCAGTTTTCATGTTCAACTCGTCCGGCGATCCGACACTCATGCGCGAAGGCAACGATATGTCGGCCGTCTATGTCGTCATGCCGATGCGCGTGTGACGGGGGCAAAAGGTTTCCCAACTGTCGGGTGCGGGATTTTTGAAAATCCTGTCTGCCGCCCATGACAAAGCTCGCGCTCTCTGAACTGACCCTCTCGCACTTTCGGTCGCATAAACGTGCCGTCGTGCCGCTAGACCCGCGCCCGATGGCCATTTTCGGCCCCAATGGTGCGGGCAAGACCAACCTGCTGGAGGCGATTTCCCTGCTGTCACCGGGGCGTGGCTTGCGCCGTGCGGGGGCCGATGACCTGACCCGCAGGCCAGAGGCGCTGGGCTGGAAGATCACTGCGCACCTGCGATCCCTGCACCAGACGCACGAGTTGGAAACATGGGCCGAAGCGGGCAGCGCGCGCCAGTTGCGCATTGATGGCAAGACAGCACCGCAGGTCGCCTTGGGCCGTGTCGCCCGAATCCTGTGGCTGGTGCCGTCCATGGACCGGCTCTGGATCGAAGGCGCGGACGGTCGCCGCCGTTTTCTGGACCGTGCCACGCTCAGCTTTGAACCGACCCATGCAGAGGCGGTCCTGACCTATGAAAAAGCCATGCGCGAACGCAACAGGCTGTTGAAAGACATGGTGCGCGACCCGCATTGGTACACTGCAATCGAGGCGCAAATGGCCGAGGCAGGGGCCGCGATCCAGCGCAACCGCGCCGCAGCCATTGCCGAACTGACCGCCGCACAAGAGGCCGCAGCAACCGCTTTTCCGACTGCCACGCTTGCCTTGACCAGTGCCGAACCTATCCCCGACGACCTGCAAACCGCCCTTGCCGACAGCCGCACCCGCGACATGGCCGCAGGGCGCACCTTGATCGGGCCGCACCGCGCCGATCTTGATGCCGTCTTTGCCGATAAGGGTGTGCCCGCCAAGGACTGTTCGACAGGCGAACAAAAGGCACTGCTGATCAGTCTGATCCTTGCCAATGGCCGTGCGCTGGCGCGTGATTTCGGCGCGCCCCCCATTCTGTTGCTGGACGAGGTCGCAGCCCACCTTGACGCGACCCGCCGTGCGGCGCTTTATGACGAAATCTGTAGTCTGGGCGCACAGGCATTCATGACCGGCACAGGGCCAGAGCTGTTCACGGAACTGGGCGACCGCGCCCAATATGCCGAAGTCACCGAAACCGATGGGCAATCCATCGTGACCCAGAAGGAAAGACCATGACACCCCAGCGCGTCACCCTGATTACCTTGGGCGTAGCAGACCTTGCGCGCGCCAAGGCGTTTTATGGCGCGATGGGCTGGGTGCCCACAGCGGACGAGGGCGAGGTCGTGTTCTACCAGATCAACGGCATGGTGCTTGGGCTGTTCGGGCTGGGGCCGCTGGCCAAGGATCAGGGACGGCCTGATGCACAGCTTGGCACGGGTGCCATGACGCTGGCGCAGAATTTCGCCACAGATGCCGAGGTTGATGCAGCCTATGCCGCAGCAGTGCAGGCGGGAGCGACCGCGCTCAAAGCCCCTGAAAAGGTGTTCTGGGGCGGATATTCGGGATACTACGCCGATCCTGATGGGCATGTCTGGGAGGTGGCGAACAACCCGTTCTGGCCGTTGAATGCAGACGGCAGTCTGACGCTGCCAACATCATGACCATCACCCCCTATGACCTGCTGCTTTATGCAGGTGCGCTTTTGATCCTGTTCATGACGCCCGGGCCGGTTTGGGTGGCCTTGCTTGCGCGGTCGCTGTCGGGCGGGTTTCCGGCCGCGTGGCCGCTGGCCATTGGTGTGGCCATCGGTGATATCTTTTGGCCGCTTGTCGCTGTGCTGGGTGTCTCATGGCTGGTGTCGGAATTCGCGGGTTTCATGGATTTGCTGAAATGGGTGGCTGTGGTTGTCTTTGTGGTTATGGGCATCGCCCTGATCCGCAACGCGGGCCATGCGCTGGGCACAAACAGCAGGCTGACACGTCCGGGCAAATGGGCGGGATTTGCGGCAGGGCTTGCCGTGATCCTTGGCAACCCTAAGGCGGTGCTGTTCTACATGGGCGTCTTGCCCGGTTTCTTTGATCTGACGCAGGTCACACGCTGGGATATCGCCGCAATCTGCACACTCAGCTTTGTGGTTCCACTGTTCGGAAACCTGTTTCTGGCGGCGTCGGTTGATCGGCTGCGCGGCGTGCTCAAATCGCCCGCTGCTGTCCGCAGGATGAATGTCACAGCAGGCTGGCTGCTGGTCGGTGTAGGGTTTGTCATCGCCCTGACCTGACGGCATCGGCAGCAACACCCGAAAACCACAAAATCTTGTGCCAAATGCGTGACATTACCCACTGAAAAGCATATATTTTGCGGGCAAAGACATAAGGTATGCCAGATGGCCGAAGAGACCAAGAACCCAGAAGAATATGGCGCGGATTCCATCAAAGTTCTCAAGGGCTTAGAGGCTGTCCGCAAGCGCCCTGGCATGTACATCGGGGATACCGATGACGGGTCCGGCCTGCACCACATGGTTTACGAAGTTGTCGACAACGGCATTGACGAGGCTTTGGCCGGTCATGCCGACCATGTTTATGTGAATATCAACGCCGATGGGTCGGTCACGGTGGGCGACAACGGGCGTGGTATACCGGTGGGTATCCACGAGGGCGAAGGCGTTTCCGCCGCCGAGGTGATCATGACCCAGCTACACGCGGGCGGCAAATTCGACAGCAATTCCTACAAGGTGTCTGGCGGCCTGCACGGGGTTGGCGTTTCTGTTGTCAACGCGCTGTCCGATTACCTTGAACTGCGCATCTGGCGCGATGGCAAGGAACACTATGCCCGCTTTGAAGGCGGCTTTACCAAAGAACATCTGCGCGTCGTAGGCGATGCCAACGGGCGAAAGGGAACAGAGGTCACATTCCTTGCTTCGACCACAACTTTCAGCAACCGTGATTTCGAATTCGGAATCCTTGAAAAGCGCCTGCGCGAACTGGCCTTTCTGAATTCCGGCGTGCGGATCATCCTGCAAGACCTGCGGCCCGCAGAGCCGCTCAAGACAGACCTGTTCTATGAGGGCGGGGTCAAGGAATTCGTGAAATACCTTGACCGGTCCAAGACCCCCCTGATGGAAGACCCGATCTATGTCGTGGGGGAGCGCGACGATATCGGCGTCGAGGTCGCAATGTGGTGGAACGACAGCTATAACGAAATGGTGCTGCCCTTCACCAACAACATCCCGCAGCG
>CAYGMX010000148.1:0-6828 GCA_964351055.1 uncultured Loktanella sp.
ATGATCCCGCGATCCTTGATGAAATCAAGGCGGCACTGATCCCGATGGGGTATGCGCAAAGCTGACCGGCACTATTGGAAAAGCCGCTTGCACAACCTAAAGGTGTATGAAATTGTATCTTGCAATAATAAGTTGCAAGAGAAGACGCTATGCCGGTTACACCCGTTGCAATCTTTGGTCCTGCAAATTTTGCGGAAGGCGTGTTGCCGTTTGAGGATCGGACCTATCTGTCCAGCCTGTCCAAAGGTGACACGCTCACCTGGATTGGTGGCGGTGAACGCGTCATCGTCTCGATCACGGATAACGCTGACGACAGCTTTGACGAGGCGCAGACAAACCAGACCCTGACCGATCCGGTCACCTTTGGCGGCGTCAGCTATGCAGCGGGGCAGGTGGTCACGCCGACATACACGATCATCTTCAGCGGCTCCGACGGCAACAGCTACACGATGTCGAGTTTCAATTTTTCGCCCAATACAGAAGGCGAAATCGCTGATGCCGTGTTCTGGGAAGGGAGCGTGCCACCCCCGAACACCGTGCTGACCGTCACCACAGAGATCAATCCGACCGCAGGCAACGCCCGCCCTTACCCGAACATGGTTGTCTGCTTTGCCGCAGGCACACAGATCGCAACAGCCGAAGGTGAAGCCGCCATTGAAACGCTGCAAAAGGGCAGCGTCGTCAAGACCTTTGCAGGTGAAAACCGCACCATCCGCTGGATCGGGGCACGCCATTTCACCCAAGCAGAACTGGACCGGAACCCGAACCTCCGCCCCATCGTGATCTCGCAAGGTGCGTTGGGCGAGGGGCTGCCAAGGCGTGATCTCGTTGTGAGCCGTCAGCACCGGATTCTCGTGTCATCCAAGATTGCGCAGCGCATGTTCGACGCGCCATCCGTGCTAGTAGCCGCCCATATGCTGACAGCGCTGCCGGGGGTCTATGTTGCACAAAAGATGACCTCAGTTTCCTATTACCACATCCTGCTGGACGGCCATGCGGTGCTGAGCGCCGAGGGTGCGCCAGCAGAGAGCCTGTTTCTAGGGGAGCAGGCCTGCCACGCTTTGCCCCCTGACCGGCTCGAGGAAATCCGCCTGATTATGCCGCAATTCTTTGTTCAAGACGGGCAAATGGCGCCAGTCGTTCCGCTGGCTGAGGGGCGCCGTCAAAAGCAGTTGATCCGCAGGCATGTAGCCAACAACATGCCCTTGTACGATGCGCAATCAGACGCCCGCGCCACGCAGGCTTTGCTGCATTCCTGAAACGCGGTCCGCAACATCGCAAAGCCCCTTGCCACTAATCTTCAGCGAAGTGTTACCCGCGCCTTCCGATCCGGTGGTCACCATGAAGTGCGCTTCGCTACTGTTTCTGGGAAGCCTCTGCACGGGTGGAACCGGTGATCCTTGCAGCCCTTGACGCGGCAATGGCAGCGTTCTTAACGATGGGGTCAGCGGGTGATAATCCAAGGGTCTGGACTTCACCACACAAACAGGCCAGCGTCAGGCTCTCGGCGTCCCTCGATCCCGAGGGGTGGACACCCTGTTTCTTCATCTTTGGTTTGTATCATGCCCCTGCTTCAACTTGCCTATGCCTCGCGTCCATTCGGTTTTGATGCAAGCACGCTGCTTGGCATCCTGTTCAAGGCGCGCGCAAAGAACGCAGCCGCCGATATCACTGGCTGCCTGATCTGCCGCGATGATCTTTACCTGCAATTGCTTGAAGGTCCGGCAGAAAATGTTCTGCGCATCTACGACAAGATCATGCAGGATGACCGGCATGTCGAAGTCACGCAGCTTGTGAATCAGCATATCACGACAAGGATGTTCGGCGCGTGGGCGATGCGCGACGATCCGGTGCAAACATGGATGTGGACCCGTGAACAGGTCGATCGCGGCGCGGTCTACACCGCATCAAGCGACGAGGTCTTGCAGGTTTTCAGAAGACTTGCCGCACAGCCGCTATAAACGCTCTAGGCAAACTGTTCCTGTATCAGCCGTTCCTCTAACCCGTGCCCGGGATCAAAAAGGATGCGATGCTGTACGTTCGGCTGCGATCTGATTTCAACACTCACCACATCCCGAACGGATTTGCCATCCGCGTCTGCCATGACAGGCCGCTTATCGGGATCAATGACATCAAACCGCACCACAGCGCTCTTTGGCAAAAGCGCGCCACGCCAGCGGCGGGGGCGAAAAGCGGACATCGCAGTCAGCGCCAGCACATCGGACCCGATGGGCAGGATCGGCCCGTGCGCGGAATAGTTATAGGCCGTGGACCCCGCAGGTGTTGCCAGCAGCGCCCCGTCGCAGACCAGTTCCTGCATCCGCAGCTTGCCATCCACCGTGATGCGCAACTTCGCCGCTTGCGGCCCCGCCCGCAGCAGGCTGACCTCGTTGATGGCCAGCGCGTCATGCATGACCCCGTCCACGGTAAGCGCGGTCATGGCCAGCGGGTTGATCACCTCTTCCTCGGCCTCGTCCAACCGCTGTTGCAGGTCATCGGCATGGAATTCGTTCATCAGGAAACCGACCGTGCCACGGTTCATGCCATAGACAGGCACATCAAGCCCTTGGGTCGCATGGAGCGTTTGCAGCATAAAGCCGTCGCCACCCAAGGCGACAATCACATCCGCCTCGGCTTGGGGTACATCGCCATGCTTTGCGGCCAATTCGCGCAGGGCGGATTGGGCAATGGGCACAGGGCTTGCGACAAAGGCGATCTTGGGGCGCGGCATTGGTCAAAAACCTTTCAGTTCCTGCAAGTTGTGGGGTGATCGCACCCGAAACGCAAGGCAGCTATCGGAAACATCTATGACGTGCTCATAAACATCATGGTCGTTTTGATGCTTTAGAACAGCCTGAACCTCAGGTATGAGAACGCAATATCGTATTTCTGGCACCTGTTAGGGGGGATGCACCCATGAACGTCACAGTCCGCGACGACGGCTTTTTTACCGAGAAACTCGAAACCCGCGATCCGGCGATCCATGCCGCCATGCAAGCCGAACTCAAGCGGCAGCGCAAAGAGATCGAGTTGATCGCTTCTGAAAACATCGTGTCCGCCGCTGTCATGGAAGCCCAAGGTGGTGTCATGACCAACAAATACGCCGAAGGCTATCCCGGCCGCCGCTACTACGGTGGCTGTGAACATGTCGATGTGGCCGAGAACCTTGCCATCGAACGCGCCTGCCAGATGTTTGATTGCGGCTTTGCCAACGTCCAGCCCAACTCCGGCTCTCAGGCCAACCAAGGTGTGTTCCAAGCACTCCTGCAACCCGGCGACACCATCCTTGGGATGTCACTGGATGCAGGCGGTCACCTGACCCACGGTGCGAAGCCCAACCAGTCCGGTAAATGGTTCAACGCCATCCAATACGGCGTGCGCCAGCAAGACAGCCTGCTGGACTATGACGAAGTCCGGCGCCTTGCCACCGAACACCAGCCCAAGATGATCATCGCGGGCGGGTCCGCCATTCCGCGCATCATTGATTTCCCCAAGATGCGTGAAATTGCCGATAGTGTTGGCGCTTACCTTCTGGTCGATATGGCCCATTTTGCCGGCCTTGTGGCCGCTGGCCTTTACCCCTCGCCTTTCCCGCATGCGCATGTGGCGACGACGACAACCCACAAGACACTGCGTGGCCCGCGCGGCGGCATGATCCTGACCAAAGACGAGGCGCTGGCAAACAAATTCAACTCTGCCATTTTCCCCGGCATTCAGGGTGGCCCGCTGATGCATGTGATCGCAGGCAAGGCCGTGGCCTTTGGCGAGGCGCTGCGCCCCGAATTCAAGACCTACCAGCAGCAGGTGATCAAGAATGCCCAAGCGCTGGCTGACCAGTTGATGAAGGGCGGTCTGGATATCGTGACCGGCGGCACCGACACGCATGTGATGCTGGTCGATCTGCGCCCCAAGGGTGTCAAAGGCAATGCCACCGAAAAGGCATTGGGCCGCGCCCATATCACCTGCAACAAGAACGGCATCCCGTTTGACCCCGAAAAGCCGACCGTGACATCCGGCATCCGGTTGGGCTCACCCGCAGGGACGACACGCGGCTTTGGCGAACCCGAGTTCCGCCAGATCGCGGACTGGATCGTGGAAGTGACCGAAGGTCTGGCGGCCAATGGCGAAGACGGCAATGGCGAAGTTGAAGCGAAAGTGCGCGCCGAAGTCGAAGCGCTCTGTGACCGCTTCCCCATCTATCCGGCACTGTAAACGAACGGCGCCCGGCCAAGAGGCCGGGCCGCTTGCCGCTTTAGAGAAAGCCGCGCTGGACCAGCACAAACAGCAACAAGCTGCCGGTGACCAACAAGGCAAAAGCGATAGATGCCAACAGGTTAAGCGCCGCCGTGCGGCGCTGCGCGGCCAAATCGATTCCTTCCAGAAATGCCAGTACGTTCCGATGGGCCTGCCTGGCCTTTTCCATATCGACCATGCGGGCCAGCTTGGGGTTGCCGGCAAGCGGCAGCGCCCGTGCCAGATAGGTCGCATCACGTTTGATCGCGCGGGGCAGCAAGCGGCCTGCCTTGCGGATTTGGGCCTCAAGCGAACGGCCACGCACACGCAGTTTGCGATCCAAGCCCGCGCGTACCTCACCCACCATCTGTTGCAACGTCAGCCCCATGCGGCTTGCGGTAATTGGTTGGGCTGATTTGCTCAATCCCTCTGGCCACCCGCGACGCGGAAGGGTAGCAATGCGATGCATGTTGAACACGGTCACATATGACGGCCCCGCCGGAACCCCGCTTTTGATCGCGCACGGGTTGTTCGGGTCTGCGCGGAACTGGGGGGTCATTGCCAAGCGGTTGTCGGCAACCCGCCCTGTCATCACGGTTGACATGCGCAACCATGGCGGCAGCCCTTGGTACGATAGTCACAGTTATCATGATCAGGCGGCAGATCTGGCCGAGGTAATCACCGGTCCAACGGATGTGCTGGGCCATTCGATGGGGGGCAAGGCTGCGATGGTGCTGGCGCTGACACAACCCGCGCTGGTGAACCGGCTGATCGTAGCCGATATCGCACCTGTGGCCTATACCCACAGCCAGAACGGGCCGATTGCCGCGATGCGGGCAGTTGATCTGGCCGGCATCAGCAACAGGGCCGACGCCAAGGCCCAGCTTGGCCCGCTCGATCCTGGTGTGGATGATTTCCTGCTGCAAAGCCTTGATATGAAGGAACGGCGCTGGCGGTTGAACCTTGATGTACTGGCCGCCGAGATGGACAAGATCATCGGCTTTCCCGAGGTCAACAACCGCTTTGACGGGGCGACCCTGTTCTTGTCCGGCGGAAACTCGGACTATGTGAAACCAGAGGCGCGGACGCAGATCAAAGCCCTTTTTCCGGCGGCGCACTTCGCAAAAATTCCCGGGGCGGGCCACTGGCTGCACGCTGAAAAGCCACGCGAATTCGAGGCCGCAGTCAGCGCCTTTCTTGGCTAAGAGGGCGGCAGATATTGCACGATCAGGAATCTGCGTTAAACTTCAATGACAACACGACTGAAAAGGGACAATCAATGATCCGGATACTCGCCATCGCCGCCATCCTCGGCCTTGCTGCCTGCGAAACCGTTCAAGGCGTCGGGCGCGATATTACCAATGCCGGTCAGGCAATCGACAACGCGCTCTAACGCCTGACTTGACATAAATGCTGCGGCGCGGCGAAACTTGGGGGATTGAACCCCAAGGAGATTGCCATGCTGACACCCTTCGACATCTGGTCCCCCATTTTCCGCGCGCCCTTTTCCGGTGACGTGACCCAAGAGATCACGCCGCGTTTTCTGTCGCCCGACATCAAAGGCAGCCCCGCGATCGAACAGCGGGTGCAGACCGAGGTGGCGAGCTATGGCAAGCAGTTGGGCAAAGTGCTGGAAGCCTTGCAAAAGCTCAGCGCGGCGACAGGCACCGACCTGCCCGAAATCGACGGACTGGTGGAACAGGTCGAAGCGGTGAAAGCCGACGCAAAAGAGGCACTGCGGGCCGAGGCCGAGGATGCGCTCGCGCGGCTCAAAAAGGCTGATCCAGAGGCTTGGGCGGCGCTGATTGCTGGCTGATCCCTAAACCGCGCAAGTCTTGCAAAGGGCGGCATCCGGCAGCAATGCCAGCCGCGCCTCGGAAATAGGCTCGCCGCATTGCAGGCATTCCCCGTATGTCCCTGCCGCAATCCGCGCCAGTGCTGCATCAATCCGCTTGAGTTCGTTCAATTCGGACAGGCCCAATGCCTCCAACACCTCGTCACCCTGCCGCTCGACCGACCGATCCTCCCAATCCTTTGAGGGGGTCTCGTCCAGCTGGTCCTCGACCTTTTCCAGATGGGCTGTCAGTTCGGCACGGCGGGCGCGCAGGGCTTGTTCTTGGGTGGTGATATCCATAACGCAGTCTCCTTGGTTGGGATGGAGCATGGCGCGGATCGGGGCTGGCGACCTTGATTTGGGTCAATGGTTCCCTGCGCTACTTGCGCTTGACGAATTCCGTCAGGATCACGATGCGCTGGCCTTCGACGCGGCCTTCGATATGGGCGGGGTTATCGGGCACCAAGGCAATCCCGCGCACCGCCGTGCCGCGCTTGGCGGTAAAGCCCGCACCTTTGACCGGCAAATCACCTCATGCAGCGCGCAGCTTCCGCTGCCTTGGCAGCAACCGCACTGCTGATAGTCCGGCGAAAACAATCACTGCAACCACAGCCAAAACCCCCCCGATCCCGATGAACAGGACCAGCGCTTCTTCGCCCTTGTCGATGATCCCGTCGGGGCTGTATGTCGCTTGCGCGTACCATGCGTTCAGCCCCAGCGGCAGGTTGACCAAGGCAACAACCATGCCCAGCCCGCGCCCG
>CAYGMX010000149.1:0-6825 GCA_964351055.1 uncultured Loktanella sp.
TGAACGGGCATCCAGAGACCGTGGGCCGTCCGCGCCCTGCTGCCGATGTGAAAAAACCGCGTCCGCCGGTGAAACCGACAATTGAGGTGACACCGGGTACCCGCAACATTCTTGACCAGTTCGGGCCGGAGGCGGTGGCCGACTGGATGCGCGATCAAAAACAACTGCTGATCACCGACACGACGATGCGCGACGGGCACCAGTCACTTTTGGCAACACGGATGCGCTCGATCGACATGATCAACGCAGCCCCCGCCTATGCCACCAAAATGCATCAGCTTTTCAGTGTGGAATGTTGGGGCGGTGCGACCTTTGATGTGGCCTACCGGTTCTTGCAAGAATGCCCATGGCAGCGCCTGCGCGACATCCGCGCGGCGATGCCCAATATCATGACCCAAATGCTGCTGCGTGCCTCCAACGGTGTGGGCTACACCAATTACCCCGATAACGTGGTGCAAAGCTTTGTGGCGCAGGCCGCAACATCCGGCGTCGATGTCTTCCGTGTGTTCGACAGCCTGAACTGGGTCGAAAACATGCGGGTGGCAATGGATGCCGTGATCAAGGCGGAAAAGGTCTGCGAAGGCACGATCTGCTATACCGGCGATCTGCTTGATCCCAACCGGTCAAAATACGACCTCAAATATTACGTCGGCATGGCCAAGGAACTGGAAGCCGCAGGCGCGCATGTGCTGGGCCTCAAGGATATGGCGGGCCTGATGAAACCGGCAGCGGCCACGGCTTTGGTCAAGGCGCTGAAGGACGAAATCAACCTGCCGATCCATTTCCACACGCATGACACTTCGGGGGCGGCCATCGCCACGATCCTTGCCGCCTCTGCCGCCGGTGTTGACTGTGTTGATGCGGCGATGGATGCGCTGTCGGGCAACACGTCCCAGCCCACCCTTGGGTCGATTGTCGAGGCGCTGCGCGGCGATGCCCGCGACACCGGCCTTGATATCAAGGCGATCCGCGAGATCAGCAATTACTTCGAACAGGTCCGCGCGCATTACACCGCCTTTGAAAGCGGGCTACAGGCCCCCGCCTCCGAGGTCTATTTGCACGAAATGCCCGGCGGGCAGTTCACCAACCTCAAGGCACAGGCGCGCTCGCTTGGACTGGAAGAACGCTGGCACGAGGTTGCGCAGACCTATGCGGATGTGAACCAGATGTTCGGGGATATCGTGAAGGTCACGCCATCCTCCAAGGTTGTTGGCGATATGGCCCTGATGATGGTTAGTCAGGGCCTGACGCGGGCGCAGGTCGAAGACCCTGCTGTCGATGTTGTCTTCCCTGACAGCGTGGTCGAGATGATGCACGGCAATCTGGGACAGCCTCCGGGCGGATGGCCCCGGGCGATCCAGAAAAAGATCCTCAAAGGCGAAAAGCCGATCACCGACAGGCCGGGCAAACACTTGGCACCGGTTGATCTCGAAGCGGCGCGTGCCGATCTTTCGGCGCAACTTGAGGGCAAAACCGTGGATGACGAAGACCTTAACGGGTATCTGATGTATCCCAAGGTCTTTCTTGATTACATGGGGCGTCACCGCACCTATGGCCCCGTGCGTACCTTGCCCACCCGCACGTTCTTTTACGGGATGGAACCCGGCGAAGAGATCGTCGCAGAGATCGACCCCGGCAAGACGCTGGAAATCCGCCTGCAGGCCGTGGCCGACATGAACGAGGATGGCGAGGTCAAGGTTTTCTTTGAACTCAATGGCCAGCCGCGCACAATCCGCGTGATGAACCGCTTGGCGGCTTCGGAAAAAGTGCAGCGCCCAAAGGCGGAAAACGGAAACGCCAACCACATCGGCGCGCCGATGCCCGGGGTTGTGGCGACTGTCGCCGCGGTTGTCGGCAAGGATGTCAAGGCGGGCGATCTGTTGCTGACCATCGAAGCGATGAAGATGGAAACCGGAATCCATGCCGACCGTGATGCCGTGGTCAAGGCTGTGCATGTGCAAGCGGGCAGCCAGATTGATGCAAAGGATCTGCTGGTAGAGCTGGAGTGACACAGCACCTTGCCCTGATCTCGCTGCTTGTTCCCGATTATGCTGCAGGGATCGCGTTCTTTGTGGGCCGGATGGGGTTTGATCTATTGGAGGACACCGATCTTGGTGATGGCAGGCGTTGGGTGCGTGTCGGGCCTGCTGGCGCGCAAACGGCGTTCCTGCTTGCCAAGGCAAGGGGAGAGACCCAGACAGCGGCTATCGGACAGCAAGGCGGAGACCGTGTCTGGCTTTTCCTGCAAACCGATGATTTCGCCCGCGATCACGCCACGATGCTGGCACAAGGCGTCATTTTCGAGGAAAGCCCGCGTGACGCGCCCTATGGTCGGGTTGCCGTATTTCGTGATCCTTCCGGTAACCGATGGGATTTGATTGAATTCAAGGACTGAGCCATTGCGGAAAATCCTTTTCATCAGCGACCTGCATATTTGCGCGCCGGGGCAGAAGATCATCGGGCTGGACCCCTCGGACCGGCTGCGTGCCGTTCTTGATGCCGCGACCCGCACGCATCCGGATGCAGACGCCTTGGTGCTGTTGGGTGATCTGACCCATCATGGCCTTGCTGCCGAATATGCTGCATTGCACGCCATCCTTGCCGCTGTCCCGATCCCCGTGATCCCGATGCTGGGAAACCACGACCGGCGCGCCCCATTTCTAAAGCAGTTTCCCGACGCTCCCCAGATGGGCACAGGACATGTCCAGCACGTTCTAGACCTTGAGACGCACCGCATCATCACACTCGATTCGCTGGATGGGCCGCCCTATCCCGCAGGCAATCATGCGGGCAGGCTGTGCCGCGCGCGGCGCGCCTTTCTGGAGCACGCGCTTGCATCACGCGCGGGGCGGCACGCGCTGGTCTGTATCCATCATCCGCCTTTCGATACCGGCATCGCGGGAATGGATCCGATTAAGCTCGCGGACGGGGACGCCTTTCTTGATCTGCTTGCCAGTCACGGCAACCTGCATCTGATCTGCGGCCACATCCACCGGACAATGTCAGGCAGCACGCGGAATGTGCCGTGGAGCATGTTCAAGAGTCCCTGTCATCAGGGCGTGATCGATCTGAAATCACCCAACGCACATCTGTCGACGAACGAACCGGGGGCCTACGGGCTGGCTTTATTGTCAGATGATGGCGTGATCGTTCACAGCGAAGACGTGGGACTACAGGACCGGCGCGTCTTTGGCGGCTATCACACCGAAGACGAAGGCAGCGCCTGACGATGCGGAAAATCTGGGCTGCCATGCGATTTTGGTCTTGCAGAACAGGCAGACTCTTTATAGATCAGCCCTCACGAAACGGATGCGGGCGTAGCTCAGGGGTAGAGCATAACCTTGCCAAGGTTAGGGTCGAGAGTTCGAATCTCTTCGCCCGCTCCATTTCGCAACCAATGAAAACAAAGGACTACAGCGCATGTTGTAGTCCTTGTTTGTTTTTAGGGCAAGTTTTTCAAGCGGCGTTCACAGTAGTAAGTGTGAACGGATAGTAGGCAAGGTGCACGAAGCATAGCTTCGGCTGTACTGCTCTACCCCTGAGCTTCGCCCGCATTCGTTTGCTTTTCACGCTGTAGATACGACGAGCTAGGCTCAGGACTCATAGCCAATAGATGACCGTCGCGGCGAGAGCGATGGCGGAGAAGAAGGTCTTCGGGCATCGGTCATATCTGGTTGCGACACGTCGCCAATCCTTAAGTCTGCCGAACATGATCTCGATGCGGCTGCGTCGTTTGTAGCGGCGCTTGTCATACTTCACTGGTGTCTTACGCTGCTTTCGGCCGGGGATGCATGCGCGTATCCCTTTGTCTTGCAACGCTTCTCTGAACCAATCGGCGTCGTAACCTCGGTCCCCGAGTAGCCAGTCCGCATCCGGCAAGCTGCTGAGCAGTGCCCGTGCCCCGATGTAATCGCTGACCTGTCCGGCAGAGACAAAGAAGTTGATCGGACGGCCCTTGCTGTCGCAGATGGCATGTAGCTTGGTGTTCATCCCGCCCTTTGTGCGGCCGATCAGGCGTCCACGCCCCCTTTTTTTGCGCCCAGACTGGACGCTGTGCGATGTGCTTTCAGGTAAGTTGCGTCGATCATCACTGTCTTCTTTTCGCCATGCTGAGCGGCCAGGCCAGCCATTATCTGCGCAAAAATGCCCTTGTCGCTCCAACGCTTCCAACGATTGTAAAGCGTCTTATGCGGACCATACTCTTTGGGTGCATCGCGCCACCGTAAGCCATTGCGGTTTATGAAGATAATCCCGCTTAGGACGCGCCGATCATCAACGCGAGGCTTGCCATGGGACTTCGGGAAGTAAGGCTCCAAGCGCGCAATCTGCGCTTCGGTCAGCCAGAAGAGATCAGACATTTCACCACTCCATTTTCGGAGCCGTGAATCACGCAAGAGACCTGAAATCAATGGGTCCTGACCCTAGGCCAGTGCATAGTCTCACAGCGGGCTTTTGTGCTCTCAAAATGCTCCCACCTGCCCGAGGTCTTTTTCAGGAAAACTGCATGGTGGTTTGTTTTGCCACGACGAGTTCTGCTTTGGCAGGAAGTTACGAAAGCTGGGCTGTCCGTCAGACCGAAGCTGCCATTCGCTGCGGGATGAACCGAGGTCGGCTATGCGGGACAAACTGTGAATTCGCTGCGGTTGCGCCAATGGCCGCTTCCGTGCCTTATCCCAAAACCGGTCGATGTTTCGCGCAGTTGCAAACTCTCAAGAATGCACTTCTTGAAGCCATACGTTCGGTAGTCAGCAACACGTCACTTCTATGATTTCTTGGCGCTATTTGCGGGCGCAAAACGGATCGTGACACGCAACCCCGGATCATTGTCGGACAGTTCAAGCCTTGCGTCATGCAACTTGCAGATCGCAGCGACAATGCTGAGGCCGAGGCCATTGCCGTCAGTTGTGCGGCTTTTCTCCATTCGGTAGAGCCGTCGCAAAACCTTTTCACGCTCATAGTCTGGAATGCCGGGGCCGTTGTCGGCAACTTCAAGTATAATTTGGTCCTGCGACGCCCTCAAAACGACGCCAATCTCCGACCCTACCGGCGCATGGCGCAGGCTGTTCTGGATCAGATTAGCAACGACCTGTGACAACAGATGATGATCCCCCACGACTTCAAATGGTCCATCACCAGTTAACTGAAACCTAAGTGTGAACCCTTGGTCATCAGCCGCGGCTTCAAGAAACTCAAAGACATCTGTGGCGACACTCTTGAGGTCGGTGGCGACAAGGCGTTCCCGTGCAGCGCCGCCCTCGATCTGGGCCAGTTGAAGCAGGGCCTGAAACGTCTTGACGATCCGGTCTGTTTCACTGCGCGCCTGCTGCAACAGGATGTCCTGCCAGTCCGACAATTCCGTCTTGTCTGTGATCTTTTCGAGGATCACCGCCACGCGCTGGATTGGCGTTTTTAGGTCATGGGCGATGTCCGACGAGACCTGACGCATCGATGCGATCAAGGCTTCTTGGGAAGTTGCCATGGTATTCACGGCCTTGCTGATATCTGACAAATCGTCGCAATCAGCCACTGCGACCGGGACGCGAGCCTCCATCGCTCCGCCGGTCAGGTCAGCGAGCGTCCCCTGAATACTGCTGATCTTGCGCCTCGCACCTCTTGCGACAAATGCCCCTGCCACGGAAGCGATCAACAGCGTGGGAAGCAGGCCAAGCAGAACCACCGACATCATGATTTCGCCCATCTCGATGACCTGGCCGCGGGACTGTGCGATGATCAGCTGGCCGCGCCCGACCCGCACACTGCGCGCCAGATAGCTCTCGGCGATGTCGTGATCGCGATGGTCGATTGCGCGTTCGCGGATGATGGCAATCCCGCTGACTGGGGGGACGTGGCGCACGTTGGACACCGGGGCACCTTGGTCGGGCAAGTATTGCAGGATCATCAGTTCAGGTGACGTCGTGCCAGCATCATCGCTCAGGCGCTCGATCAGTTCATCCTGCTCTTCAATAGACTGATATGTGGCGATCTTTTGGTTGATCTCATCTTGCAGTGCCGAATCGAATTCGGCGCGGATGACAAGGTAGGCGGCGGCAAAGCAGACCACGGACGACAAGGCAAATATCGCGACCAGTATGGCCGTCAGGCGCAAAGGCGTCGAGCGAATTGACCGCAACTTCGGCAGCATCACGCGTCGATCCGGTAGCCGGACCCGCGCACGGTTTCGATCAGTTCACGCTCAAAAGGTTTATCCACCTTTCCGCGCAGTCGGCTGATATGCGTATCAACGACATTCGTCATCGGATCGTAATGAATATCCCAGACAGCCTCCATCAGCATTGTGCGGGTCTGAACGCGGCCCTTGCGGCGCAGCAGATGTTCCAGCAGCGCAAATTCACGCGGCAGAAGATCAATGGGCTGTCCTGCGCGTGTCACCTTTCGGGTCAGCAGGTTCATTTCCAGATCAGCCGCCTTGAGCGTTGCGGGTTCATCCTGCATTTGCGGACGGCGACCAAGGGCCGCGATACGGGCGCTGAGTTCGCCAAAGGCGAAGGGTTTAACGAGGTAGTCATCGCCACCGGCATTCAGCCCCTCGATCCGGTCATCAACACCGCCGAGTGAAGTGAGGAACAGCACCGGCGTGTGATTCTTCGTGCCGCGCAGGGTTTTCACAAGGCTCACGCCGTCTATGCCTGGCAACATCCGGTCCACTATCATAATGTCGTATTGGCCGATGCTCGCCTGAACCAGTCCTTCAGAACCACTTGCGAAAAGATCAACAGAATGGCCTTCTTCGCGCAGCCCATCGGAAATATAGGCTCCGGTCGTTTTGTCGTCTTCTATGACCAGTATCTTCATTCTTCGTAACCT
>CAYGMX010000150.1:0-6823 GCA_964351055.1 uncultured Loktanella sp.
CGTATAACAAAGCCCACGGTTCTCGCGCACCTCTTGGAACAGGCGCGAGGACATGCCGCCGCCCATCGCACTGGCGTATATCTGCGCGGGATAGCTCGCGGGGTCGCGGTAGGTCGGCCCTTCGCGCGCCAGGGCGAAATGCACCTGCGCCAGCGCTTTGTTCTCGCGCCGTTCGCCGCCACCAAAGCGGGCAGGTTGCAGCAGTTCAGGCGCGCGCGGCACGGCAGGCAGATGACCGAACAACGCTTCGGCCTGACGCACGATGGCGTCGTGATCGATCGCCCCGGCCGCAGAGAGGATCATCTGGTTCGGGCCATAGTGTTCAGCCACGAAGCCTTGCAAATCGGCGCGGTTGAAGGCGCTGACCCGATCGGCCGGACCAAGGATCGTGCGGCCAAGCGCCTGATCAGGATAGGCCACCTCTTGCAGCCAATCAAAAATGATGTCGTCCGGCGTATCCATCGCCTGACCGATTTCTTGCAGGATTACGCCACGCTCGACCTCGATCTCGGCAGGGTCAAAGGTGGAATTGAGCAGGATATCCGCAATCACATCGAGGCTCAGCGCCACATCCTCTTGCAGGACCCGCGCGTAATAGGCGGTCATTTCGCGACTGGTATAGGCGTTCAGATAGCCGCCCACGTCTTCGATGCTTTCGGCGATTTGCAGGGCGCTGCGGGTCTTGGTGCCTTTGAAGGCCATATGTTCCAGAAAATGGGCGATCCCGTTCTCTTCGATCCGTTCATGACGTCCGCCAACTTGCACCCAAATCCCGATGCTGGCGGATTTTAGGCCCGGCATATTCTCGGTTACGATGCGAAAGCCGTTCGCCAGCGTATGCAGTTCAATCGTCAATGCGTTATCCGTTCCTTGATGACGGCTTGGATCGCCGCCAGATCGTTCGCCACCCGCGTGACGCGCTCTGGTCGGTCATACAGGTCCGCCATGCGCGGGGGAAGAGGGGCCGAAACGCCGGACGCCGCTTTCACGGCATCGGGGAATTTCGCAGGGTGCGCGGTGGCGAGGGTCACCATCGGGATTGTACCCAGATGGGCCTCTGCCACATGCACACCTACCGCTGTATGCGGGCAAAGCAATTCACCGTGCCGCGCCAGATAGGTCTTGATCGCCGTACTTGTGTCTTCTTCAGAGGCGCGCCCTGATTTGAAGGTGTCTTGCAATATCTGATAGGCCCCCTGACTGATCTGGAATCCGCCCTTCTTGAGGTCCTCCATCTGGGCAGCAACCGCCGCACCGTCACGCCCGTAAGCATCGAACAAAGCGCGTTCAAAGTTGGAGCTGACTTGAATATCCATAGACGGGCTAATCGTGGGTTCCACACCTTCCTTGGTATAGGCCCCCGTTTGCAGCGTGCGGTGCAGGATATCGTTGCGGTTGGTGGCGACGACCAGATCGGCGATGGGCAAGCCCATCTGCTTGGCAATATAGCCTGCAAAGATATCGCCAAAATTGCCGGTGGGCACGGTAAAGCTGACGGGGCGGTGCGGCGCGCCCAAGGATACGGCGGCGGTGAAGTAATAGACAACCTGTGCCAGAACGCGGCCCCAGTTGATCGAGTTCACACCGGCCAGCTTCACCTCTTCGCGAAATGCAAAATCGTTGAACATGTCTTTGACTGCCGCCTGACAGTCATCGAAATCACCATCCACCGCCAGCGCATGCACGTTGCTTTCGGTGGGGGTGGTCATCTGGCGGCGCTGCACTTCGGACACCCGGCCATGCGGGTACATGATGATGACATCAACGGCTTTGAGGCCGCGGAACGCCTCGATCGCGGCAGAGCCTGTATCGCCCGAAGTCGCGCCCACAATCGTAACACGGTCACCCGAACGGGTCAGGGCGGCCTGGAACATCTGGCCGATCAACTGCATCGCAAAGTCTTTGAAAGCCAGCGTCGGGCCGTGGAACAGCTCGAGCAGGAAATGGTTACTGTCAAGCTGAACAAGCGGGGCACGCGCGGCATGGCCAAACCCTGCATAGGCCTGATCGATCAGCGTGCGGAATTCCGCATCCGTGAAGGTATCCCCGATGAAGGGGCGCATCACTTCAAAGGCGACCTCTTCATAGGATTTGCCAGCCATCGCCGCGATCTGCGCATGGCTGAGGGTCGGCACCTCTTGGGGCACATAAAGGCCTCCGTCGCGGGCGAGCCCAGTCAACATCGCCTCCTCAAAGGTCAGGTCCGGAGCGGTGCCACGGGTCGAGATATAGCGCATAAAGATCAGGCGTCCTTTGGGCGTAGGGTGCGACGTATCAAGAAAAGGGTCATAATCGCCCAGACCAGTGCCAGCAAGAACCATGTGACCGCATATTCGAAATGGTCGTTCTTGATGCTGGCGGTATTGACGGGCAGCGGGGTCAGGCGCGGGTCTGCGGGGGCGGTGCTGGTGGCGACAACCATCAGCGGCAAGCTGTCCAATGCGGCTGACATGGTGTCGATGTTGCGGGCAAACCATATGTTCGCAGCGCGGTCCGGGTCTGGCGTGTTGCTGTTTTGATCATCGGGCCAGAGCAGGGTGCCCGCAATCTCCATCGGAGCGATCAGTGGGGCTGCCTCTTTGGCCTCCAGTGCCAAAAGGCCCAGATCAACGAGGATGGCGCCAAGTGGCGTATCGACCTTGGAAACGACGCGATAGCCTGTGCCTGCTTCAGTGCCCGATACCAGCACATGCAGTTCCTGGCCTGTGGGCGTCCCCAAGAATGTCACGCGCGTGTATTCATGTGCCGCTTCTGTGACATCAAGGGTGAGCGGGACAGGCTCTGCCAAGAGCCGGTTGTCGATCTCGGCAAGAATGGCTTCTTTCCAGGCCAGGCGCTCGACTTGCCACTGGCCAAGACTGACCAGTACGCCGCAGCCTGCAACGCCAAGGATCAGAGGAAAGAGAATCTTACGCAGCATCTTGGGCCTTTGACGGTCAAAACGCGCGGGGATTGCCCCGCGCGTTCGTATTCAGGTGAGGTGGATCGGGATCCACCCTACGGATCATCGTGCTTAGATGCCCCAGATGTAGACAGCAAAGAACAAAAACAGCCAGACCACATCGACAAAGTGCCAGTACCATGCAGCGGCCTCGAAGCCGACATGCTTTTCTGGGGTAAAGTGCCCTGCCCGTGCCCGCATGTAGCAGACAAACAGGAAGATCGTGCCGATAACCACATGGAAGCCGTGAAAGCCCGTGGCCATGAAGAAGTTCGAGAAGAACTTGTCGCCGCCAAAGGTCCAGTCCTGCTGCACAAGCAGATACCAGTATTCATAAGCCTGAAGTGCTGTGAAGGCGATCCCCAGAACGACCGCCAAAAGCAGACCGTTTTGCAGGTCCTTGCGGTTGTTTTCATGCACCAATGCATGGTGTGCCCATGTCACGGCCATCCCCGAACACAACAGGATCAGTGTGTTGATCAGCGGCAGGTGGAACGCATCGACCTGATAGAACTCCGGCGCGACATAGGTTGTGCCCGCATATTCGTTCATCGGATAGATCGTGTGCTTGAAGAAAGACCAGAACCAGGCTGCAAAGAACATCACTTCGGACATGATGAACATGATAAACCCATAGCGCAGGCCGATCCGCACGACAGGTGTATGGTCACCGACATTGCTTTCGGCAACGACGTCGGACCACCACGCGAACATGACATAAAGCACAGCCGCCAGCCCCATCAGGAAGATGTACGGGCCGGACCCATGCATCCAGAGCGTCGCGCCAAACAGCATCGTAAACGCCCCCAAACCGCCCAGAAGAGGCCAGATGGACGGTGGCAGGATATGGTAGTCGTGGTTTTTTGCGTGCGCCATGTGGTGCGTTCCCTATCGGCTGGTCGTTAGTTCGTTTCTATGCCGCCTTGCGGCGCGGTTGTCAAAGTTTCAGGTGCAAGCGAGGCCTGTATCGCGTCGTCGGGCAAGTCGATCTGATAGAAGGTATAACTGAGCGTGATGGTATGCACATACTGGCCTTCGCGGTCGTCAACGATCTTGGGATCTACAAAAAAGCTCACCGGCATCATGACGGTCTCACCAGGCATAAGGACCTGTTGGACAAAGCAAAAACACTCAATCTTGTCGAAGAAGGCGCCTGCCTCATAGGGGGTCACGTTATAGGCCGCCTGTCCGGCAATCGGCACATCAAGAGGGTTATGCGCCTCGTAAAAGGCAAGCCCCGTTTCCCCGATCCGGATTTCCATCTCGCGGACTTCGGGCTTGAACGTCCATGGCATATCCCGTTCGAGCGACGCATCGAAGCGGACCTTGATGGTCTGGTCCAGAATAACGTCACTGCCAGTTTCGGCCACGTTTGTTGCACCGCCGAATCCAGTCACGCGGCAGAACCAGTCATAAAAAGGGACCGACGCCCATGCCAGCCCACCCATAAAAAAGACGACGAAGACGGTTTGCGCCAAGGTGCGCTGCGGGCCTTGAAGCTTGGGAAAGAGTGTCATTCGTTTGCCCCTTCCTGCGGAACCAACTGCGGTCGCACGACGTGGTCGAATTTCTCGAACTGGGCAGAATCGCCAAGTTGAAGCACCTTCACGACGGTCAACCCAAAGACAATTGCAATGAACGACAGCAGGATCAGGCCGACCCCGTAGTTGCGACCTTTGCGGCGTTCGTGGATTTCGTGTTCAACCTGCAGAGTCATGACCACCCTCCGATGTCATAAAGCCGCAAGGCTGCCTCCAGCAAGAGCGCGCCAAAATGGGCGAACAGGTAATAAAGCGAGACTTTGAAAACCTTGATCTCGACTTTGTGTTTGTCCGCTTCGCAGGCGGCATCGTCGCGCCGCCAGATATCAAACGCGCCTTTGAGGAACCACGCGTTCATGGCAACGGCCACCGCAAGATAGGCTGGCCCGCCAATTGAAGTGAACCCAAGCCCGATGGCGACGGGAACCAGCAGCAGCGTGTAGACCAGCACATGCTTGCGTGTCACGTCGCGGCCATGGGTCTCGGTCAGCATCGGCACGCCTGCATTGCCATAGTCTGACTTTACAAACAGGGCGAGCGCCCAGAAATGCGGGGGGGTCCACATGAAGATCAGCGCGAACATCACGACACTTTCGATGCTGACGCCACCAGTGGCGACAGCCCAACCGATCATCGGAGGAAAAGCACCCGCCGCCCCGCCGATTACAATGTTCTGGGGGGTCGCACGCTTGAGCCACATGGAGTAGACGACCGCGTAAAAGAAGATCGTGAAGAACAGCAGGAAAGCCGCGAGAAAGTTCGTGGCCAGCGCCAGCAGGATCGTTGCAAAACCGGACAGGGCGAGCCCAATCGCAAGCGCCTCGCCCGGCTGCACCCGGCCGGATGGAACGGGGCGACCGGCGGTGCGCTTCATGCGCGCGTCGATGTCCGCATCCCACCACATGTTCAATGCGCCGGATGCACCGGCACCCACCGCGATACAAAGGATCGCCACAAAGCCGATGAAGGGATGGACCGGAACCGGTGCGACCAATAGGCCGACAAGGGCGGTAAAGACCACCAGCGACATCACACGCGGCTTGAGCAGGGCGAAATAATCGCCCATGTTCGCCTCATAAGTGTTGTTGGTTGCGCTGATATCGCTCATGTCTGACCTTACAGGGTGCGGTGGGTTTGAACCCACCTTACTGGTTGCTCGGTTGCGTAAAGTGGGCCTTGACCCACCCTACCCGTCAAGAAGTGCCTTTTGCCTCAGCAAGCCAGGCATCATATGTTTCTTGGCTCACAACCTTTACTGTGATCGGCATATAGGCGTGATCTTTGCCGCAGAGTTCTGAACACTGGCCAAAATAGATGCCTTCCCGCTCTGCCGCAAACCACAACTCGGCAAGTCGACCAGGAACAGCGTCCTGCTTTACACCAAAGGCAGGGATGGTCCAGGAATGGATCACGTCAGCGGCTGTCACCTGCATCACGACGGTCGCGCCCACTGGCACGACGACGGACGTATCGGTTGCCAGCAGATACTCCTCTTGGCTGTAGCCATAATCTTCGAGTTCTTCACGCGCCAGCATGTAGCTTTCAAAGGCGACCCCATCGTCCACGTATTCGTAACCCCAGAACCACTGGTAGCCCGTCACCTTGATCGTAATATCGGCCTCGGGAATCTCTTGTTGTTTGAACAGGACCGGCAACGAGAATGCCCCGATAAACACCAAAATCACGACCGGCACCACAGTCCACGCCACTTCAAGCGGCGAGTTATGGGTAAAGGTTGCGGGCTCTGGCTGCCGTTTGTGGTTATAACGGATCACGACCCATGCCATCAAAGCCGTCACAAAAAGCGTGATCGCAGTGATGATGATCAGCAGCAGATTGTCCAGCCAGACCACATCGCGCGCCAGTTCGGTTGCGGAAGGCTGGAAACCCATCCCGCCATTCACGGGCCGCCCTACAATCTCGAGCTCTTGGTTGACCTCTTGTGCAAACACAGAAGTTCCTGCCATCACAAGGCCAGCCGTGGCCCAAAGTGAGGTCGCAAAGGTTTTCAAACGCATATCTTACCCTATCATCGTTGCACCGGTTGGCGCGTCTCCCTGGTTGTTCCGCTCGGGCTGCGGGCGGAATCCCATTGTATTCGACTGACCGTGTCCCATATCCTGATGAACAACTCAAGAACCGCTGTTGCGTCAAACAGACGCTTTTGCCACAAAATCGGCCGCACCGAAGGAAAAACCATGTCCACTGATCCATTCCACCCGTTCACCACCAACCTGGATCAGGACAGGGCACTGGCTTTGCTCCGCGAGGCCACCGCAGGTGCAGACGACGGAGAGCTTTTTCTGGACCGCCGCAAATCCGAAGTGATTTCGTTCGATGA
>CAYGMX010000151.1:0-6806 GCA_964351055.1 uncultured Loktanella sp.
CAATCCAAGGCGAAGGCCCGCAAAGCGCACCAAAGCAGCTATCTGCGCAAGCTCAGCATACTTACCCTTTGTCCCGCCGAGCAAGCCTTTCTACTCGGAGCAGCGAAGGTCGGGATTGAGCCCCTTTGCCCAGCTTTCTGCATTGCAGCGAATGTCTGGTGTCAGGAGGCCAACAAACGACTTTAAAAATTCAGCCGCGGCTGGTGCCTTTTCGCGTCGGAGTCATTTTAGGTGCATCCGAAATGCAAAAGGTATTCCACTTAAGTGTCCAAGAGTGTAATTTCACGTCCTCATCGAACGCTGATGCCACGGCGCTTCTCTGTCTGAGTTGCCTTCTAATGGGTGCGCGCCAAAGTCTTGAAAAGCTCAATGCTCATTCACAAGCCAGCGTGACAGTTGACCTGATGGAGTTTATCTAAGAAGCGTCATTGAGCGGCCATTTGGATCGCTCCAACAAAATCAGGAAGCATGATGACCTCTCTGCCCCTTGCATGGATTGTCAGTGTTTTGACTTCAATCGCCGCGTTTGCATTGTCGCAAGACACGCGCATCCCTTTTCCCGCGCGATTCTTCCTTTGCGCGTTTTTGCTGACCTTGGCCGCCATTGGCTTGCTACTGGGGCTTCGACTTTCGTTCGGCGCCATGTGGGCCGCGCAAGTTCAGCCGTTGATTGCAGTGATGGTCGCTCCGTCAGCCTACCTCGGTTTCTCCGCGCTGACGCAAAACGATGGAACCGAGTGGCAAAAAACGCTCCTTGTGAATGGAGTTCCAGTTGGTCTGGCCCAAATCGCGATCATCTCAGACATCCCAGCTTCGGCAGATGTGTTCGTCTTGGGCATTACCAGTATCTACCTTTTTCGTGTGGCACGGCTGTTGCCCTGCAACTCGGATGACTTCGTGCATGTTGCTCCGCACGCGTTGCGTATCTTGCGTGCGGCAGTTTATGCCACAATCTTCTTGCTCGGCATGATGGTTGCCTCCGACATTTTGATTGTGGCCGCCAGCGTGTTGTCAGGGGATGCCTTTGTCCTGAGATTTTTGACCGGCATATCAGGTGTTTTTACGGCATTCATCTTTGTAGTTGCCCTTGTCGGTGCTCCGATGTTGCTGCGGCCTGCAAAGGACAGCGTGATCAACTCGGACGACCCCACTGACAGCGACCGCGCAATGATGGCCACACTCGATGCGTTCATGAATGACAGACATGTCTACACAGACAGCAACCTTACACTTGCGCGGGTGGCGCGACGGTTATCGGTACCGGTCCGCGATGTCTCAACCGCGATTAATCGAATAACAGGTGAAAACTTTTCTCGTTACATCAATGGCTTTCGTGTTCGTCATGCGCAAGATGCTCTACGCAATACCGAGCTGCCAATCACAGAGGTGATGTTTGATGCCGGATTTATCAGCAAATCAAGTTTTAATACTGAATTTCGCCGGATCACGGGGCGAACGCCGTCGCAGTTTCGCTCAGGCAAGGTAGACACCTAATGGCGTCCGCCCTGCCTGTTTGACATTACAATTCTGAGCAGCTCAAGCGACTTGTTGTTGAGCCAAATACGTCCGCAACAACGGAGGTTCCCGGATTAAGCACGAAGGCGTGGCTTTCACTCAATCCGCTTTCAATGATGATATCCGCGTCGGAATCGTTCACTAGACTGCTGATAACGTACATGTCGCTTACAACGTCTTCACCGCGCGCCAATGCATTTGAAACGCGGGCTGACTGAAGGATCAGACGAATTGGCTGTGCCGCGCGAGCCGAGACGCTGTCGCCGCCAAAATCGCCCGCGACGAACCGCAACTGCAGACTTTGACAGTCGTGGCTATCTTGGCTTCGTATGATGGCGGTGCCACGCCCCATGACGCCTCGCAGCTGCAAGAGGTTTGCAACGCGTGGGGATTCAATTTGGACAACTCCGTAAGCGCCTGCAGGGATTTGCTGTCCGGTTTCCGTTTGGACTGCGATACTTGTGGGCGAAGTCACCTGACGGTCAGTCTCTTGGGCGATTGATGCGAGGGGTGTGAAAAGTAAAGCCGCCAGCGCGACCAAACGGATGAACGGGTTGAAGTGATGTAGCATTTGGAGAGTCCTTTTGTGCAGAGTTGGTTGAGTTGCGCATGCAGCGGCAACGTCTTGCACTTAGGCGATAGCGAAGTGTGAAAAGCCCAGATACGCGATCTAGAACGTTCGACATCGCCATTGCGAACCTCGTCTGGGGTCGGAAGGCATCAACCTGGGATGCCTTCCGTTTGATGCTATGGTCTTGGCATAGCCATCTTGAAGGTTTCGTCGCCGCTGGCTTCGAACATTCCCTCTCCGGTGACGACAAAGCCATATCTCTCGTAGAATGGCAGGCCAATCTTGTTGTCTTTGAAGACCTCGACGGTAAGAGGCCCTTTGATGGAAACAACATGATCGACCATCGCGCGCCCCAAGCCCTTGCCTTGCTGAGAAGGGTCAAGAAACAAGCCGCCGATCTCTGTGTCGATCATGGCGATGAAGCCGACTGGAACCTCGTCCTCTTCCAAGACCCATGTTTCGGCATTTGGCAGATACATGTTGCGCATGTCCTTGCGCACTTGATCTCTGATTGCGGTTGGCAGAAATGGGTGCGCAAGCGCTTCTGCGTTGTCCCAGATTGTGATCAGGGCATCTGTGTCTTCGGTTTTGTATTTACGGATCATTGTCTTACTTTCTGTTTTTCTGTTGAATCGCGTTGATCATTTTGTGCAAGGATTTGTCGGCGCTCTTGCGTTCAGCCAATGTGGAGGAGTTAAACCGTTCTTCCGCAGCCAGCTTGTTCCATCGGGCCAATCTGGCTAGGTCGATTTCCCCGCGCCCAATTGCACTTTGAATGGCACAGTCGGGTTCAGTGTCGTGTTTGCAGTCGTTGAAGCGGCAGTGGCTTGCTAAGGCTGCCATGTCTGCAAACACATCTGCGATCCCTGCCTCAACATCTGTAAGCTGTAGTTCTCGCATTCCGGGGGTGTCGAGGACTGCGCAGCCGTCGGGTGTGAAGTGCAATTGCCGCCGCGTTGTCGTGTGACGACCCTTGCTGTCGTCTTCACGAATGGCCGCCGTGTCAGCGACGCCGTCCCGAAAAAGCGCGTTGACCAATGTGGATTTCCCCACACCAGAGGACCCTAGAAACGCGACTGTTTGTCCGCACTTGCACCAAGGAGCGAGCTTGGTAAGAGGTTCCTCGCTCAAGGCATTCAGCACCTCAACCAGAACTCGGTCAGAGATTGCGCTAGCTGCGTCCAAGTATGGGACTGGATCATCACAAAGATCGGCCTTTGTGAGCAGGATCACTGGCATGACCACTGCATCGAACGCTAAGGCAACATAGCGCTCTAGTCGCGCGATATTGAAATCCTTGTTGCAGGACGACACGATAAACACAGTATCCACGTTGGCTGCGATCAGTTGCCGTTTACGGTCTGATCCTGGTGCGCGGCGTTCAAACACGCTTGTGCGGTTCAAAACCTTGCTGTGAGAGGGGCGTTGTTGGTCATAAAACAGCCAATCACCAACCGTCGCGTCAAGTCCCGGCGGGATGATGGTATCAAGACCTTCACCCAGAACGTGCAGCCCAGTTCTGTGGACTTCAACGACCCGAACAGGCGGCATTTCGACAGAATTTTCAAAGTCGGCTTGTTGGTTAAAGAAGGGCTTCCAGCCCAGTTTCTCCAGTGGCGAACGCGCGCGCTTAGGAGGCTTGCCAGAACCCGAAGGCGGCAAAAATTGGGAATAGTCCCGTGTCATTGTTGTGAACTTCCATGCTCGGGGCACGGGCCAAGCCCGCGCCGTAATGTGGGGTTTGTCTAGATTGCAAAAATGAGCCCGCCTACCGCAGCAAAGCGTGGCGTTGACTTGTTCAAGATTTGCACCGGGAGGACACTTTGCCTCCCCACATTATCAGGACATAAAATCTCCATGAACACACATACTAGGTTACCTTACTCAGCGATTTTAGCAAATGACGCACAAGTTAGGTCAGAACCGGTACGAGGACGATTAAGAAAAGGTCGAGTATGAAGTGGAATAGGATCGCCATCTCAATACCGCGGTTTCGAAAAAACAAACCCGCGATCAGCCCGACAATTCCATTCAACAAGATAATGCGCGCCACATACAATGGCGTGAGCGGCATGAGTTCTGCTGCCACTGGCAAATGCAGGAGTCCAAAGAGAACAGCGGCCAGAACGTTCGCTGTCCAAAACACTCCGTTGGTGAGGTCACCTGCGCCTTTCCTCTCTGAGGACATGGTGTTGGCCACATAGCGGATGGCCAACGCAGTTACGGAAAGCAGGAAGAGCCTTAGTTGGATCTCTTCAGCTAAGCCGCCATAAAAACTCGCCAATGTTCCTTTCCATAGCTCTATTTCCGACGATTGGATCGCTAACTGGGCCGATACGGAGCTAAAAGTAGTCATCTCAAGCACGTAAATGATGGCACCAGTGGCTAGCGAAACGGCGACGACACAGAGAGCGGTTTTCTTTGGATCATACGGCAATGGCCGCTTGTTCAGCACCGCATCAATAAGTGGAGCGCCAAGAGACAGCTTTTTTGCGGCCCAAAGCCCGGTGAATGTCGCAATGCCCAACATGATAAATGACTGAACCGAGGATATGACGATCACGGTGCTTACCGAAATCTGCATTTCTTGGGCAGCAGCATCCAGAACGTCGGGTGCCAATGCCGTCACGTAGGGCAGGATCGCGACAGTGCTAAGGCTTGACGCCAGCCATAGGATCATCCCGGCACTTACTACGTTCGTATTTTTAGCTTTGAGGAACATAGGAGGACCTATTCTTTCGTTCTGGCGTAGCTTGCATGTCGCTCAAAGGTCCTACATGCCGACGAGATGCAAATGTCGCTGTTGAATGATTGGCAGAGTGGTTTCGAGTTCTGAGGGCGTTGCTGACTACTTACCCACTCTTCACAGAGCCAAGCCCGGAAACACGCTTCAGAACGTTCGAGATCGCGACTTCGAACATGGTGGGCGCGCAGTTTTCGCACTGGGCCCATCGCCATTCTCTTGTTTCCATTCGTTCAAGCAGAAACGTCAAAGGAAGCCCATCAGTTGGGGGCTTTTCACCCGGGGGTCAATGTTTTCGCCATACGAGGTTGGTCGCCGTGTGCATCCTGTGCTTAGGGCAGTGGACCTTCCCTCTGTAGGTGATGATCGACGCATTCACCCAGCAACGCGACCACCCTGTCTGGAGCCATGTTGGCAACGGACTCAATCTGCAAGATATATCGGCAATAGGCGAAGCCGAGCATTTGGCTGGCAATCAGTGCGGCTCGCTCAGAGTCAACTGGCCGCCCGGCCAAATGTTCGATCAAGCGACGTATCTGCGACTCGAACAACATGCGAAGCTTTTCCGCAGCCAACGTGGAGGATGACGCCGTCCGCAGCAGAATTGGCAGTGCCGCATTTGCCTCCTCGCCTTCCCAAAGCCTTAGGAAGTGCCTGACGCCGCGCTCGCCCGGAGTGCGATCCCCAGTCATGGGGGCGGCGACATTGCCCATTTCGAAATCAACGGTCAGCGCAAAGAGAGCATCTTTGCTACCGAAATACCGGATCACCATCGAGGGATCGATACCGGCCTTCTCGGCGATGCCCCTGATCGTCGTGGCTTCATACCCAAACTGCGCGAAGAGCGTTCGGGAGGCGTCAAGGATCCTAGACTTGGTGCGGTCGGATTTGCTGGGCTTCATTTGTTTATTTGCCATTTCACCATTTTGCCAACACACGTTGACATTTGCAAGTTGCAAAGCTAAAAGTCAACAAGTGTTGGCAAAATTATGGAAAATCAAATCATGCAAGCCTTTGGTAAGACCCTCTCCCGCACCCAGATGTGGCTTGCCCTAGGGGTAACAGCAGTGATGGCGCTGAGCTTCACCATTCTCGGCGGGCTCCCCCTGTTCGTCACCTTCGATGTTGGCCTGCTTGTCGTCGCGACAATCGTCGTACTGAACCATCTCGGCGAGACGGCATTTCCCGAGGCTCAAGCGTATTACCCGATCTATTTCGCCACCCTCGCCTGGCAGTTCATTCACTTCATCGAGGAATTCATGACAGGGTTTCGCGCGCAGTTTCCCGCGCTCTACGGTGCGGATGCCTACAGCGCCAATTTGTTTGTCGCGATCAACATGATCTCCTACGCGGGGTTCACGCTCGCGGGCATTGCGTTTCTGACCAAGGGCATCCGGTTCCTTATTGCGCCAATGCTGTTCTTTGTTGTCTACGGCGCATTGGGCAATGCAATCGCACATACCTGGTGGGTCATTTGGTTGGGCACATACTTCCCCGGTTTCTATACCGCACAGGTCTACTGGATTCTTGGACCACTGGCGCTGGCGGGGCTTGTCGGATCACTGAAGCGTGCTGTCGTTTTCACGGTCAGTTTTGGATTGATACTGATCCCAGTCATGACAGTCTTCATGGTCAACTAACAATCTGGGCGAACCTTGAGGATCGTCTCTACGGCGTCCGAAATTGCGATCTCGAACGTTCTGGATTGTGATTTCGGGCTATTTGTTCGGAGTGGTCCTCCATGTGCAGGGCGTTGCGGCCACAAGCGCAACTCAACCAAGCCATGCACAAAGGACACCAGACATGTCGGCCCTCTCAACCGTTACTCTTCGCCTGACCGCCCAGGTTGCGCTTCTCCTCGCTTTACTCGGAGCCAACGCCAGCGACTCACTCGCTCAGACCACCAATTATATGGCAGTTGCCGACACCATCGATGAGACGACGCGCGCCTTTCATTACAATCCCGCAGAACTGGAG
>CAYGMX010000152.1:0-6742 GCA_964351055.1 uncultured Loktanella sp.
GTTGGCCGTGGTCTGGTGATTTTGGCCGGTGTCACGCCCTCTGACGCATCTCATGTGCTTGGTCTTGTGGATGCATGGGACAAAGAGGCCGCCGAAAAGGCGCTGATCCTTTTTGCCCGTCGCCGCACCGGTGCCGGAACGCGGATCGCCGAAAACGGCCCCGCCTTGGCAGAGAAAATCATTGGCCAGCTTACCGCGCAAACCGTGACCTGCCTGTTGCAGGCAGGCTTTGCCGAAGATGATCTGCACTGGACCGATCCGGAAACGCTTGCCCGCCATCCGCTGACCTCTGCAGGTCTGGATCGCCATCAGGGTGTGATCAGAGTGCAGATGTCGCTGGGCGTGCCTGTCATCGGTTTGGGCGCGTCGGCAGCAACCTATTACGGCGCTGTCGGCGATCGGCTTGGCACCCGCATGATCTTGCCCCAGCATGGCGGCGTGGCGAATGCGATTGGCGCTGTTGTCGGGCAAGTCCGCATGCATGCAACAGGGACGGTAACAAGTGCGGGCGAAGGTGCTTTTGCCGTCCATCTGCCCTCCGGCCCCAAGGTCTTTGCCAATCGTGACGAGGCGCTTTCAGCTTTGGAAGATGTCCTGCGAACCGAGGCTGCGGTGATGGCGCGGGCCTCTGGTGTCGAGGAAATCCGATTTTCGGTCGCCCGCGAGATTTCGGAAGTCGAGATCGAGAACCGCCCGATGTTTATCGAGGCAACGCTGCGCGTGGAGGCAAGCGGTCGCCCGCGGATCGCAGGCGGCTAAGGGCGAATGTGTCAAACTGACTGGCGCAACTCACATTGTCGTCAGGCTGATTGTCTTAGACAGGCGCATCGTCCAAAAGGATCGCAACTTTGGATGGGGCCACATGTTTGACCGTCATGCACGTCAATTGATTGATCCGCCGCTCAACTATGTTGGAACCGGCCTTGCTGCGCGTGGTTTTACAGCGGACAGCATCACGCTGATCGGCCTTGGCCTTGGACTGGTTGCTGCTGCGTTGATCGGGTTCGGTGCGCCGGGCTGGGCGTTGATCCCGCTGCTGGCCAGCCGCATCGCGGACGGGCTGGATGGTGCTGTCGCGCGGGCGACGCGCAAGACAGATTTTGGCGGATACCTCGATGTTGCTGCGGATTTCCTGTTTTACGGGGCGATTCCACTGGCCTTTGTCCTGCATGATCCGGCCACTAACGGGGCGGCGGGCGCATTTCTTCTGGCCTCGTTCTATTTCAATGGCACCAGCTTCCTTGGCTTTGCAATTCTAGCCGAAAAGCACGGACATACCACCGCTGCGCAGGGGCAAAAGTCGCTGTACTACTCCAACGGGCTTCTGGAAGGGACCGAAACGATCGTTTTTTTCGTGCTGCTCTGCCTGTTTGAAACTTATTTCGCGCCGCTGTCGTGGGTGTTCGGAACGCTTTGCTTTCTCACTGCCATACTGCGGATCCATGCCGCATCCCGTATCTATGTAAACTGAAGGACACTGCCGATGAAACATCTTGCTGTTTTGGCTGCTTTGCTGGCCCCCCTGCCTGCGTTGGCCGACATTGACCCCGCAAACTGGGAGGCCGTCACAGCCGAGGCCGTAGGCCAGACTGTCTTTTGGAACGCTTGGGGAGGGTCGACAACCACCAATGACTTCATTGCATGGGTCGGCAGCCGCGTGATGGAAGAGTATGGGGTCACACTGGAGCATGTAAAACTGACCGACACTGCAGATGCCGTGACCCGCGTGCTGTCTGAAAAGCAGGCAGGCGAGGATGATGACGGCGCGATCGACATGATCTGGATCAACGGCGCGAATTTCGCCGCGATGAAAGAGGCCGATCTGCTGTTCGGGCCATACGCCGAACAGCTACCGAACTGGGCCTTTGTCGATGTCGAGGGCAAGACCGTACAGACCGATTTCACCGTGCCCGTCGAGGGGTTTGAAAGCCCTTGGGCGATGGCGCAGGTTGTCTTTATCCACGACACCGCTGATCTGGCGGAACCGCTTGGGTCGATGCAGGACATACTGGACTGGTCCAGCGCCAACCCCGGACGCTTTACCTATCCGCAGCCGCCGGATTTTCTGGGTACGACATTCCTCAAGCAAGCCCTCGTGGATTTGCTGGATGATCCTTCGGTGCTCTCGGCGCCTGCAACCGATGATAACTACGACACCGTTACGGCCCCGCTTTGGGCCTTTCTGGACGAGTTGACGCCGACACTCTGGCGGCAGGGGCGCGCTTATCCGACAACGGGGCCGGCGCAGTTGCAGTTAATCGCCGACGGCGAGGTGGATCTGGCGATTTCCTTCAGCCCGGGCGAGGCGACTGCGGCGATTGCCAACAATCAACTGCCGCCCACAGCGCGGACTTTCGTGTTGGACAAGGGCACAATCGGCAATGCCTCTTTTGTGGCTGTTCCCTACAATTCCGGCTCCAAGGCGGGGGCGATGGTTGTGGCCAATTTTCTGATGTCACCCGAGGCGCAGGCGCGGGCGCAAGACCCCGAGATTCTGGGCTATGGCACCGTACTGGATATGGCCGCTTTGTCGGCTGACGACCGCGCCTTGTTTGATGCGCTGTCACTGGGGGTTGCCACCTTGTCACCAGCCGAGCTTGGCACCGTGCTCGCCGAACCGCATCCAAGCTGGATGACCCGGATCGCCGATGACTGGATGCAGCGCTTTGGTGTTGCGCAGTAGCACGTGACCGCCCTTCGCAGACGCCGCCTTTTGCTGCCTGTCCTGCCTGTCCTGACATTGCTTGCAATGCTGGGGCCGGTGGTGGCAGGTCTTTGGGGGACGGTGCTGCCTGCCTTTGGGCATTTGCCAGCGGCGGGCCTGGTAGGCCCTTCGGTTGAGCCGTTCCGCGATCTGTTTGCTTGGGATGGTTTGCCCCGCGCGGTCGGGCTGTCACTGTCGACAGGTCTGCTTGCCACTGCCATATCGCTCTTCATCGTGGTCCTGGTGACGGCGGGATGGTCCGGCACCCGCGTGTTCTGCATATTGGAAAGGCTCTTGTCGCCGCTGTTGTCAGTGCCACATGCCGCTGCGGCCTTTGGCCTTGCATTTCTGATTGCGCCATCGGGGTGGCTGTCGCGCCTGCTGTCGCCGGGGCTGACAGGATGGGAGCGCCCGCCTGATCTGCTGATCGTGCAGGACACATGGGGCTTGGCAATGACGGCAGGGCTGATCGTCAAGGAAGTCCCGTTTCTGCTGCTGATTACCCTGGCGGCCCTCGGTCAGGCGGATGCGCAGCGCAGCGTGACGATTTCACAGGCGCTGTGCTATCGCCGGGCGACCGGTTGGCTCAAAACCGTATTCCCCCGTGTCTATGCCCAGATCAGGCCGCCGGTCTATGTGGTTCTGGCCTATTCGATGTCTGTTGTTGACGTGGCTGTCATCCTTGGCCCCAATACGCCGCCGCCCCTGTCGGTGCAGATCGTCAAATGGATGTCCGACCCCGATCTTGCCATGCGGCTGGAGGCTGCTGCGGGTGCCTTGCTGCAACTGGGTCTGGTGATTGGTGCGCTAGTTGTCTGGCGGATCGGAGAAATGGGTGTTGCGTGGTCGGGGCGGCGCTGGATCGCGGCTGGATCGCGTGGCCAGTTCGATGGGTTTGCCGCAGGCGCAGCACTTGTGGGTGGCTCTGCCTCGGCTGTCGTTGTGCTTTTGGGGTTGGTGGTTCTGGCGCTGTGGTCCTTTGCCGGCTTCTGGGGGTTTCCGGATGCTGTTCCTGATACATTTACCCTGCGCAACTGGGTTCGCTTTGGCCCGGGCACGCTTGCGGCCTTTGGGGAAACCGCCCTGATCGCCCTGACCGTCGGTGCGGTGGCCATTGTCCTGACGATCGGTTGTCTGGAGGCCGAGTACCGCTATGGCCTGTCGTTCAGCCAGCGTGCCGTCTGGTTGCTTTATCTACCACTCCTTATCCCGCAAACGGCCTTCTTGCCGGGTCTCCAAACGCTGATGCTCAACTTCGGTGCCGATGTTGGGCGGTTGCCGGTGATGATGGCGCATCTGGTTTTTGTTTTGCCCTACGTGTTCCTTTCGCTGGCTGACCCGTTTCGCGTGTGGGACAGGCGTATGGGGACCGTTGCCGCAGCACTGGGAGCCGGTCCGGACGGGGTCCTCTGGCGGGTCCGGTTGCCTATGCTCTTGCGCCCGGTCCTGACGGCCTTTGCCGTTGGGCTTGCGGTTTCGGTCGGGCAATATCTGCCCACGCTGTTGATTGGCGGTGGGCGTGTCGCGACACTCACCACCGAGGCGGTCGCGCTTGCCTCTGGCGGGGACAGGCGCGCGATTGCGGTCTATGGTCTGATGCAGACAGGGGCCGCACTGGTACCCTTTGCGCTGGCCTTGCTGATCCCCGCACTGGTCTGCCGTAACAGAAGGGGTTTGCGCCATGGATAAGGGTCTATCCCTGCGGAATGTGACGATTTCCAAGGGTGGTGCGCCGCTCTTGTCGGTGACGCATGACATTGGTTCCGGCGAGGTGCTGACCGTTATGGGGCCATCCGGTGTCGGCAAATCCACCTTGCTGGCCTATATCACCGGTACGCTGTCGGGTGATTTTGCAGCATCGGGAGAGGTCTGGCTGGATGGTCACAATATCACCCGTGCCGCTCCGCACCAGCGGCGTGTCGGGATCCTGTTTCAGGATGACCTGCTGTTTCCGCATTTGTCGGTCGGGGCCAATCTGGCATTCGGTCTGCAACCGGGGGGGACCAGAGCGGAGCGTGCGTCAAAGATTGAACAAGCGCTTGAGGAGGTGGGGCTGAGCGGATTTGCAGACCGTGATCCCGCCACGTTGTCGGGGGGTCAAAAGGCACGTGTCGCGTTGATGCGGATGCTCTTGTCGGAACCCTGCGCGCTGCTGCTGGACGAGCCATTTTCGCGGCTGGATGCCGCCCTGCGCGCACAGGTACGCGACATGGTCTTCGACCGTGCACGCGCGCGGGCACTACCCGTCTTGATGGTAACCCATGATGCCGAGGATGCGCAGGCAGCGGGTGGCGAGATCGTGACATTGGGCGACTGATCCAACGTCCGCTTTGCAGAGACAAAGCGCCATTTCGCTGCGGTGGCCACCAAGGTCTGCTTTGCTAGCAATGGGTTCCCCCATCGAACCTTCATTCAATCGCCATGTTCCGCTCGGCACCGCGAAGCCGACTGAGTGTGACCGGAGTGACACCGAGAAAGGATGCTATCAAGTAATGGCCGAAGAGGTCTTCGTGGCGCGGGAAACCTTTGCGAAACCACGCAAGTCGGTCAGCGCCGCCAAGTGCGGCAAGGCACCACTCTCGATCAGCCTTATTGGCCAGTTCTTGTTGCAAAATACCGTTTGCCCATTCGCGAATTGGCTCTGATCCCAACATAAGCTCAGTCAAAGCACGGGTGTCCAGCCGCGCAACCAACGCGCCCTGAACCACATCTATTGACACCAGCGAGGTCCCGTTTCTGGTTCTCGCGACATTTGGTGTAACCACGCAGGGACCAGCGTGAAAGCCAACGCAAACGGCGCGACCTTCGGGATCGCTGATTTGGCTGGTGGCGCGTCCATCAAGAATGATGTGCTCCATTCGGTCTGGTTCGCCCTGCGCGGCAATCCGGCGCCCTTTTTCGACATGTTCAACGCTCCAGGCTGAGGCAAACACATGCGCAGACTCATTGTCCAAAGCGCTCGAAGAACTGCTGAGAAACGTCAAAAGGTCCAAATCGCGAATTCCTTAACAAACGATAATGCCGGCTCTGGGCGTGCTCGGTACGACGGGTCAAACGGAAAGGAGAACAATCAAATGACGATACCATCTTCGCGGCACAGCCGACAAGCAGCTCTCGCAGGTTTTACAGCCAGCGGAACCCCAACAGAATTGAAAGAGGAATCCCCGATGGTTACCGACAATCAGAAACCTACCAGAAGGAAAATCGCGCGGGCATTCAAGATCAGTCTGATCATTTCCGGTGGCGTTGTTGGGGCTTTCATCATGGCCGCGATCGGTTTGTATTTCGCTACATCCGGGCAATACCCCGTGGCTGCCACAGTGGTGGACGATGCCTCACTACCACAGATTGAAATCAACGGCGTGCGTCTGCATGCCGAGACATACGGCGACCCATCGAACCCGGTGATCATTGTTCTGCATGGCGGTCCGGGCGGAGATTACAGATCTCAACTTGGCGCAAGATCACTGGCGGATGCCAATTTCGTCGTATTCTACGACCAAAGAAGTGCAGGACTGTCTCAAAGAGTTCCGGCGGAAGACTTGAACGTCCCGGCCTATATGGCAGAGCTTGACGGCGTCATTGACAGATACTCTCCCGATCGCCCCGTAACCCTGTTGGGCCATTCGTGGGGTGCGATGCTTGCAACCGCCTATTTGGGAGAAGCTCCGGAAAGAGTCGAACGTGCAATTCTGTTGGAACCGGGCTTTTTCACCGGCGAAGAGATGCAAGATTGGATGACACAAGCACAACCATATATGTCCGGACTTGGGTTTTATTGGCAGGCCACTATCGCCGCTTTTCAGTCTCTGCATGTGTCCGGCCCCGACTCGAGTGCCGGTCAGGACCATATGATGAGCGAAATCATTCACACGTTCGTCAATCACCCGGACAACCCCTACCACTGCCCCGGTGAAAACTTCGATGCGGCGACGTGGCGTTTTGGTGCAACGGCCAGCCAAACGGCAGGCAAAACCGATGCTGCCGAAATTGAACTCATTGCCCAAGGTGCCGAAAGCTATCCCGGACCTGTCCTCT
>CAYGMX010000153.1:0-4250 GCA_964351055.1 uncultured Loktanella sp.
GCGTTCGCCTTCGCCGATCACCACGACGCCCGCGATGTCCAGTTTGTTCAACTGGGTGCGCATGGCGTCAACGGCGGCCTGATCGGCGGCCTTTTCGTCGCCGCGCCCGATCAGCGGTGTGCAGGCGATCGCAGCAGCCTCGGACACGCGGGCAAGCCCGAGTGACAGGTTACGGTCGTTGAAATCGGCGGCTTTTGGCATCGGGCGGCTCCTTTTGGTGGCTCACTCTCACCTAAAGCCTGTCAATGCGACAGCCACAAGACTGTTTGCGCTAAAGGGGCGTTATACGGCCTCGATCCGGATCGCGACGGGGGTGCCGGTCACAACACCGGTGCCTTTGAAGTCGGCAATCGCTTCGTCCAAGGCGGTACGGGTTGTCTTGTGCGTGACGATCAGGACGGGCGCTGTGGTGTCCTTGTGGTCGTACTGGCGCATCCGGTCGATGGAAATACCGGCCTCGCCCAAGGCATGGGCGACTTTGGCCAAGGCTCCGGGTTTGTCGAGCAGTTCCAGACGCAGGTAATAGGGGGCAGGCACCGCAGCCTTTGCCGCACGCGCCTTGCGCAGAGTCTTGGCAGGTTGGCCAAAGGTCGAAATACGCATGCCGCGCGCAATATCCATCACATCGCCCATCACGGCGCTGGCGGTCGGCCCTTCGCCCGCACCCGGACCGCGCAGCACGATCTGGCCCACGGCGTCGCCCTCGAGCACGACCATATTTGTCCCGCCCTGCAACTGCCCAAGCGGAGAGGTATCAGGCACAAGGCAAGGCGACATCCGCTGTTCCAGCCCGCGCCCTGTCATCTGGGCCACGCCCAAAAGCTTGATCCTGTAGCCCATGTCGGCAGCTTGATGGATATCGTCGATACTGACCGAACCGATCCCTTCAAGGTCCACCGCATTAAAATCGACCTGTGTCCCGAAGGCGATGGACGCCAGCAGCGCCAGCTTGTGACCGGCGTCAATGCCGCCCACATCCAGTTCGGGGTCCGCTTCAAGGTAGCCGAGGGCATTGGCCTCGTCAAAGACGGCTTCATAGCTTAGCCCTGCGTCCTGCATGCGGGTCAGAATGTAATTACAACTGCCGTTCATCACCCCCATGACGCGGGTGATCGCGTTGCCCGCCAGCCCTTCGGTCAGGGATTTGACAACGGGGATGCCGCCTGCAACTGCGGCCTCAAAGCGGATCACATGGCCTGTGGCCTCGGCGGCTTCGGCAAGCGCCTGACCGTGGATCGCAAGCAAGGCTTTGTTGGCAGATACAATGTCCTTGCCGGATGCTATCGCGGCTTCGGTGGCATCTTTGGCGGGGCCTTCGTGTCCGCCCATGACTTCGATGAAAACATCGACATCAGAGCGTTTGGCAAGTGCGACAGGGTCGTCCTCCCAGTCATACCCTGAAAGATCGACGCCGCGGTCTTTGGTTTTCGAACGGGCCGAAACGGCGACAATCTGCACAGGGCGGCCCGCGCGTTGCGCAAGCAGGTCGCCGTGTTTCTGTACGATCCGCACGATGCCGACACCAACGGTGCCCAGACCTGCGATTCCAAGGCGGAGAGGAGTTGTCATTGCGTCTGTTCCATCGTTGTCGGTGTCAGGGAGGGTCTAACCAATCGCCGTGACTACTGCAACGCGGTGATGTCACTCTGGCGGATGCCTGTGGCACGGGCTTGCAGCGCGGCGATCCGTGCGCGCAATATCGCGTCTTCTGCACCTGATACAGCAGGGGCCACTGGGACTTGGGTCAATGTGGGATAGGGGGCCTCACGTGCGGCATCGCTGATCGTGCCTTCCAGTTCCGGAAAACTGGCGCAGGCGCAAAGAGGAACAAGCAAGAACAGGGCATATCGCATAGGCCGCACCATAGCGGCCCCTTGGTGTCAGGGGCAACCACACTTCAGGGGTTCCCAAATGAACAAGCGTTCAGTTAAATGGCCGGTATGGCACGCAAGCAAGGCTCTCATTCTGATATCACCGGCCCGCGGATACGCGATGCCGCTTTGCGGCTGATTGCGCGTCATGGCTATGCGGCGGTTTCCATGCGCCAGATTGCGGCAGAGGTCGGGGTGCAGGCGGGTGCGCTTTATAATTACACCCCCGACAAGCAAAGCCTGCTGTTCGATCTGATGCGGGCCCACATGCGGGACTTGCTGGATGCGCTGGAAAAGACTGAACTGGGAGGCGATCCAATGACGGCCCTAGCGGGATTTACCCGCTTTCACATCGGCTTTCACCTGCCGCGACCCGATCAGGTTTTTGTCTCTTACATGGAGTTGCGAAATTTGGCGGAAGAGAATTTTGCAGTCATTGAAGGGATGCGCAGGCAGTACGAGGATGCGCTGGCAGAGATATTGCGTGCGGGTGAGGCAGAAGGTGTCTTTGCAATGGCCGATACACGCGTGACCACACGGGCGCTGATTGCGATGCTGACGGGCGTGAGCAACTGGTACCGGCCTGACGGTCAGTTCGATACCGATACGATTGCCGCCATGTATTGGGATCTGGTGCGTAAATCAGTGACTGCCTAGGCAAGCGGCGCGCCTTGCGCTAAGCCCGCTGCAAAGAAGGAGATCAGGGGATGTTTCAACCGGACGAAGATGGCGTCTATGCCCGCGTGCAGGCATCGCCCGCGCGCCGCATCTTTGCCTATGCAATTGTATTTGGGCTGGGCGCTTTGGTGATCTATATCACACTGGTGCAGCCGCCTGCGCTGCACTGGCTGGTTTTCATGTTTGGTTTCGGTGTGACCATGCTTTGGCTGGCTGAACGGTTGCGCCGCGCCACGACCATGGTGATCGAACTGACCGATGCGGAGGTGCGTGACAGCAGCGGTGCGGTTCTTGCACGGATCGAGGACATTCGGAGTGTCGAGCGGGGCACCTTCGCGTTCAAACCGTCCAACGGCTTCACACTGGTGATGCATACCAAAAAGCCCCGCGCATGGGCGCCGGGGCTTTGGTGGCGGGTTGGCCGCCGTGTCGGGGTTGGCGGCGTGACCATCGCCGGTCAGTCAAAACTGATGGCCGAGCAAATTGCCCTGATGATCAAACCTAGCTAGCCACACAGATATCGCCGCCAGCAGCGGTTGGCGTTGGATCAAAACACAATCTGCCGGGACGGGGCCGGAAAATCATGAAATTCGAGAACGACACATCATCAAGATTTGATGCAGAAAACGAACTCAGGTTAAACGAGAATGGCGCAGTATAGTCCACAGTGGTCTCGACCAATACGTTATGGTCGGAGGGGCTGATTTCCGGTAGGCGGTTGGCGGCATGCAATAGCGCCAGATCGGCGTTGGTAAGCGGTGCACCCATACCGCGATGCCGTGACCATACCACGCGGAATGTATCGTCGCTTTGCCGGTACTGATAGACAGTCACCCTGTAATCCGGATCAGGTTCCTCGAATGTCAGTGTTTGCAAGACGTTTCTGACGCTGTCCAAATACTCTTCGTTGATCGATGTTTCTTCGCGGCTGAGCATTTCTGCGATCGCGATGGTGGCGCGCGCCGCATTCGTCTCGACGCGGAAGGCGTCAAAATAAACGAAGGTCGACAGAAATACCCACATCAGGATCGGCACGACAAGCACAAGCTCGACAGCAAGTGAGCCTTCCTCACAGTCGCGGAATTTCCGCAGATATGTTGTGATACTAGACATGAATAATCATGTGCCCCCTGCTGCGGCTGCGGCCAGGTCAGACCGGAAAGGTTCGACAACAAAGGCGCTCATGGCCACCAGAGCGATTGAGCCGGCTGCCGCAGAGTCGTTGTTATTTTCAATGATCGCTGCACCAAGCCAAGATGACGGCAGGAAAGGATCGACGCGAATACACGCGCGCAGGAACATCAGGCGGTTGTTCGCGGATTGGTCGACCGTCACAACCTGCTGTGTGACTTCGCCGCGGTCGATGCAACGCACGTCTGTGCTAACCGGTGTCCAAGCCAGCGGGTCTTTCTCGATCAGTTCAATCTCGAGCTGGTTCATGCAATCTTGCAAGATCAACGACACATCGCAGATCCGCTGGCGCAAAAGATCACGTGTCGGGTTTGTGATGATCCCGATCCGGACTTCACGCACAGTCACATCAACCCCGCGTTCAAGCATCACGTGACGCGCGGAAAGCACGCCGCTTTCATATGTCATCAGGAAGAAGCCGAAGAACACGGGAAACACCAGCACGAACTCTACCGATGCTGTCCCCTTGTCATCTCGCAGGAAGCGGGCAATGAGATTTTTCATGATGGT
>CAYGMX010000153.1:4350-6726 GCA_964351055.1 uncultured Loktanella sp.
TCATCGGATACTCTGCCCAAGTGGTCCGCCAGTAATAGCTGTCGTAATAGTCAGGATCGACCCGTGTTGACGCCACATTGACCCCGTCTGTCATGAGGATCAGATACTTTACCGTATCTCCTGAACTGTAGTTTGCAGGGCGGCTTCCACGGAATGCCGAATCAACGGTTTCGATGCCACCGATCAGATCGCGCATCGACGGATCAAGCAGGGACACGCCCCATTTCAGGCCCATGTGGATCGAAGTGTTCTGTGTCGGCACGAGTGCAGAAATACGGTCCTTCAACAGATCCGCGTCTTGCGACATCAGAACGATACCCTCTTCCACGCGGGGCGGGCACACCGGCATATTGAGTGACGTACCGTTGCTGAACCTGTCGAAATACTCGACCTGGTTATAGACACGCTCAGTATCGAATGTGAGGGTGTTGAACTCCGCATTCAGGAAATCAACGCAACGTGTCGGGTTCGTAAAGACATCCTCTCCTCCAGCCCAGGCAAACGGATCAGGTGGCGTAATAATGTTCCCGTCAGCATCGTAATACACAGGGTTACCGTCCGCATCGAGTTCCGGATACTCGTAGGGTGCCGCATAGCCGTCTGTGATGGTGCCGTAAGAGCTGCCCGGAATTCCGGTCGCGGAAATTGAATCCGGTGTCGTCCGCAAAGCGCGATAAAGGTCTTCGCCGATATTCACATGCTGTGAATAGTTGATAAGACTGATTGAGACACGATCCTCGTACTCTGGAAGCAGAAGGTCATCAACAAACTGCCTTGCTGCGCGCTGCAAGAACCACATTCTGCTGCGGGTCAACGTGGTCTGTGACCCGTCCGCATTCGTAATTGTTCCGGACACATTGTTGCCCATAGAGCCCGAAATATCGAGAACCAAAGACACCTCGACCTTGCCTGTACCCTGAATCGCCGTCGCGACCGCTGGCGCGGTCAAAGTATCGATGCCGGCAAGGCGCAGGTAAAAGGTCGGCATCTCGATTTGCGAGTTGACGCGCACGGTCGCGCCGGAGTCAGTCTTGTCGATGAATGGCGTGCCCACGATTGTGTCGCCATATCCCGCAGTTTCGAAAAAGTCGGTGATGACAGCAGCAGGATCTCTGGCCTGGTCAAGGCTTGCCGCTGCGAGAACGGCACGATCTGACACGCTTTGCAGTTTGGTCCGCTCGGATTCGAAGCGCATGAAGTCGACGGCCATGCCGCCAACAATCAGCATCGATATCAAAAGAAGGACGGTCAGCACAATGATTGCGCCATCTTCGTCTTTCTTAAGCTGTCTGGCCAAAGCCTTTTGCGCCACATAGGCGCGGCGCAAATTTTGCAACTTCTTGAACTTTGTGTTCCGGTTTTTCGGTAGCAGCATTATCAAGGTCCCCAAAAAGGCTTTTAGCGCGCCACAGCAGAAGGCTCGCTTCATATCATTACGCGACTTGTTAACATACAAACTACAATGTCATGGCAAAAATTGGGCCAACGCGAATAGTTTGCGCAGATTGTCCTCTATCAAACAGAACATTTGGATAATTTAGGGGCTACTGTTTGAAAAGTCGAAACAAAAGCCGGGCTGGATGCATAAAATTTGGCAGAACTGTCAGAATTTTTAATGATTTTTTAAACGATTTGTTGCGATCTAACCGAATCATATTGCGGGAAGAGCGGGGTTGAGTCCTGCACAGACGCAGGGGAATGCCGTTTTGCTGTGCAGAATCAGCGGGTTCTTCCTGCTTTGAGCTTGGATCTCGTGGCGTTGCGCTGCGCGGCCGGTTCTAGTGATTTCGGTCTTTCAGATGCAAGCAGGGCAATCCCAAAACCGCTGATTCTTGGCCGCCTTGCCGCCTGAATTTTGCGCGCCCTTCACGAAAGTCGCTGGCTGTCTCCCCCATGTCGAAAAGAAGACATGCAATGCGGTCGGGGCCTTGCTAGGGTCGGAACGGTCTACAGGAGAAGCGGCATGGGATACTCCGGCTTTCGGGTTATCAAAGAGGGGTTGTTTGGTCAAAAAGGCTGGAAACCTGTTTGGCGCGACCCGCACCCCAAAGCGGAGTATGACGCAATCATCATCGGCGGTGGCGGGCACGGGCTTTCCACGGCCTATTACCTTGCCAAGGAACACGGTCTGACCAATATCGCCGTGCTGGAAAAGGGCTATATCGGCGGGGGCAACGTGGGCCGCAACACCACGATTGTCCGCGCGAACTATTTCCTTCCCGGAAACTCAGAGTTCTATTCCCATTCCCTGAAATTGTGGGAAACAATGGAGCAGGAGTTGAACTACAACGTCATGCATTCGCAGCGCGGGCTGATCAACCTGTTCCATTCCGATGGTCAGCGCGACGCTTTCGCGCGCCGCGGCAATGCGATGAT
>CAYGMX010000154.1:0-6722 GCA_964351055.1 uncultured Loktanella sp.
GACCACAAATGCGTTTGACAGGGTCCGTCCGCGCATGAAAGCCAAAGGTGCAATCTCGATGACCTTTTCTTCCATCATTTTGGCGGCCTGCTTGCCGGGCAGAAAGTCGTTCAGTGCATCATAAAGCGGCTGCATATAAGGATCGACCTTGTCTTTCATATCGCCGGGCAGATAGCCCAGCTTTTCGCCCGCCTCGACAGCCGGGCGGGACAGGATGATCTTGTCCACGTGACCGGAAATCAGCATGTTCACACCGACGGCGACGGCAAGGTAGGTCTTGCCGGTCCCCGCAGGGCCGATGCCGAACGCCAGTTCGTGGGCAAAGAGCGATTTGACATAGGCCTTTTGCGCGTCCGTGCGCGGCTCGACCAGCTTTTTGCGGGTCTTGATCTCGACCCGCGCGGTCTCTTCCTTGAAGAGTTCGATCTGGTCACCGTCGCGGGCGGGACCACGGACCGTTTCCGGCCCCATGCGCAATTCGCGGTCCAGATCCCCCGCTTCAACAGATCGCCCTGCCTCTAGACGGCTGTAAAGGGCCTGCAACACCTGTGTCGCTTCATGGCGCGGCCCGATCTCGCCCAACACGGCAAGCTGGTTGCCACGCCGCAAAATCTGCACGTCCAGCTTGTCTTCGATTGTCGTGAGGTTGCGATCGTACTCGCCACATAGATCGATCAACAGGAAATTGTCAGGGAATTCCAGCAAGGATTCGGTGACTGCATCAGCGGGTGGGGTCAAAGCACCAGTGGCCAATAAGCTCTCCTTTGAGTCTATATATAGGTATCGTGGCAACTCGGACCGCAAGGTGCAAGCCGTCATTGGGAAATGTCATGGTTTTGATACGAAAAACTTCGCAGGTGCCGCCCGATGCGGCAGGTCGGGTGGCATTCGATCCACCCTAAAGCAAAACACCTTTCAGCGAATTGGGGCTGTCTTCGACGATCCTGACAGGGCGGGCCTGCCCCAGCACATCCGGTGGTGCATCCGCATAGACCGCATGCAGATACTCCGACTTGCCGATCATCTGTCCCTGCTCCCGCCCGACCTTTTCAAACAGGACTTTCACCTCACGACCCACCATGGACGCTTGGGTCGCCTGCTGCTGTTCGCGCAGCAAGCCTTGCAACTGCTGCAGACGGGCATGCATCACATCCTCGGGCAGTTGCGGTTTTTCCGCTGCCGGTGTGCCTGGACGGGTCGAGTATTTGAACGAATAGGCCTGCCCGTAGTGAACATCGCGGACAAGTTGCAGGGTGTCTTCAAAGTCCTGATCGGTCTCACCAGGGAAACCCACAATAAAATCACCTGACAGCAGGATATCAGGGCGGGCCGCCCGGATGCGGGCGATCACCTCAAGGTAGCTTGCGGCGGTATGCTTGCGGTTCATCGCTTTGAGAATGCGGTCGGACCCCGACTGTACCGGAAGATGCAGATAGGGCATCAGCTTGTCACAGGTGCCGTGCGCGTCGATCAGGGCTGCGTCCATGTCGTTGGGATGCGATGTGGTGAACCGGATCCGTTCCAGCCCATCGACCTTGTCCAATTCCCAGATCAGACCGGCCAGACCGCCCGCGTGGCCGTGATAGGCGTTCACATTCTGGCCAAGCAGCGTGATTTCCTTCACGCCCGCTGCGACCAGTTCTTGGGCTTCGCGGACAACACGTGCGGCAGGGCGCGATACCTCGGCGCCACGCGTGTAAGGCACCACGCAGAAGGCGCAAAATTTGTCGCAGCCTTCCTGTACGGTCAGAAACGCTGTCGGGCCGCGCTTGGCCTTGGAACGGGTCTTGAGCGTGTCAAACTTGTCATCATCAGGAAAATCGGTGTCCAGCGCCTTGGCCCCTGTCTGGATCGCGTCATCCATGGCTGGCAAGCGATGATAGCTTTGCGGTCCGACCACAAGATCGACCATGGGCTGGCGGCGCATGATCTCTTCACCCTCGGCTTGCGCCACGCAACCCGCTACACCGATTTTCAGATCGGGGTTCGCAACCTTTAGCGCCTTCATCCGGCCCAGCTCTGAATAGACCTTTTCGGCAGCCTTTTCGCGGATGTGGCAGGTATTGAGCAGAATCATATCCGCATCATCCGGTGTCTGTGTTTCCACATAGCCTTTGCCGCCCAGTGCCTCGGCCATGCGTTCGCTGTCATAGACATTCATCTGACAACCATAGGTCTTGATATATAGCTTTTTGGGCGCGGACATCGGACAGCTCTTGCATTGGGATCTGGGCTGCGTTCTAGCGGCTTGGGGCATTGCTTGCAATGCGGCGCGATATGGCCGATTTTGCTCCTGCCTCCAAGGGATGCCCGCCGCAATGCACCACCGCTCTTTGTCCGCCCTGATCGCGCATGCGAAAAAGACCCCGCGCGACGGGCCGGTGGCCCTGATCCTGATCGACGATGATGTCGAAGTGGAGAGCACGATCGCGCATCACATCAAGGCGGGGTTTGCCCGGCTGATCCTGTTTTGCGCCAATGACAAGGTCCTGCCCGAAAACCTGCCAGTGGGGGTAGAGCGTGTCGATTGCGATATCAGTGCGTCCGACGCGCTGCAACTGACCGTCAATGCGGCGATCAAGGCAATGCCAGAGCAGTGGCTCTATTATTGCTACAACGCCGAGTACCTTTACTATCCTTTCTGCGAAACCCGCAGTGTGCGCGAAATGCTGGGTTTCATGTCCGAAGAACGGCGCGACACCGTGATGTCCTATGTGATCGATCTTTACGCCAAGGACCTGACCACCCATCCCGGCGGCGTAGACAGGGACACCGCCCATTTTGACAAATCGGGCTATTACGCGCTGGCACGACATGACGCGGAGGGTATGCCGCTGGACCGGCAGGTCGATATATTCGGCGGTCTGCGCTGGCGTTTCGAGGAGCATATCCCCAAGGAACGGCAGCGCACGGACCGGGTGTCGCTCTTTCGGGCCAGAAAAGGCCTGCAGATGCTGCCGGACCGGTCTTTCAACATTGCCGAATACAACACCTATTCCTGCCCGTGGCACAATAACCTGTCAGCGGCGATAGGGTCGTTCCGCACGGCAAAGGCCTTGCGGCGCAATCCGGGCAGCCGTGATGCGATTGCCACGTTTCACTGGCCGCAATCCGAGAGATTCAGCTGGCAGTCGCAACAGTTGATGGATCTGGGCCTGATGGAACCGGGGCAATGGTTTTGAACGGCGCGGGGGGCGGCATCGCCTGACGGTGATGCAAAGAGGCGTAGGGCCAGTCGCTTGGCTTGCGGGCAAGACCTGCGTGGATCGGGGCCGAGCGGATCAGATGCATGTGCAGATCATAATCATCCGCGTCGCGGATCAGATGTTCCCAGAACCGGCGCTGCCAGATACCTTTTTCACCGCGCCGTGCATGGCTGGGCGGGACGTAGTCAGGCGCTGGGGCGTGACGCGAAAAGGTGGATTTGATCATCCGCCAGCGTTTGGAAAAATCGCTATCACCTTCGGGCAAAGTCCAGATCATGTGGAGCTTGTTCGGCAGGATCACCGCCGCTTCAATCTCGAACGGCCAGCGCTGCATGCAAATGCGGGTCGCATCGCGCAGCAGGCCGATATGCGTCACCAACAGGTCAGAGCGCTGATCCAGCAAATGCACGGTAAAGAAATAGGTGCCTCCGGGCACACGCATGCGGCGGTAGTTCGACATACCGACAGTGTGCCGCGCCAAGGTTAATTCTGAGTAAAGACTTGGCCAAGAGGTATGGTGGATCATGATCCACCATACGTGATCGCCCGTTCAGGTCCGCCGCAACCGGATCACGACATCAACCGATGCAATCTCTGCGCCCGGTGGTGCCTTGGGCAAATGCCGGATCTCGAGTTGATCCGATGGGGCATCTGTCAACTTGGCTGTATCTTCCCAATAGAAATGCGGGTGGTCTGTCATGTTGGTATCGAAATAGCTCTTCGATCCATCGACCGTGATTTCGCGCATCAAGCCTGCATCGCAGAAAGCGCGCAACGTGTTGTAAACCGTTGCCAGCGACACTTTCTCATCCGCAGCCGAGGCCGCATCAAAAAGGCTTTCGGCTGTGACATGGCGATCTTGCCCGTCACCGACCAGCAGACAGGCCAAGGTCAGACGTTGCCGCGTCGGACGCAAGCCCGCCCCCGCCAACCAGTCTGCACTGCGCTGTGTTTCGATGTCTATCATGGTCGCTCTTCATGCTGCCTTTACCCTACATATGGGAAGATACCCCTTGGAATCAAATGAAAACAGGCAATAAATGCAGCGGACTTGCCCTTGCAAACGACAGAGTGCTAGAGGTCAGCGATAGAGCAGACACAAATGAGACGCGTAGAATGGCCGACTATCCCACCAGTTTTGACAAAGAAGGGTTGCTACAATGCGCCCGTGGCGAGCTTTTCGGGGAAGGTAACCCCCAGCTTCCCGCGCCGCCGATGCTGATGATGGACCGGATCACCGATATTTCCGGCGACGGCGGACTGCATGGCAAAGGGCATGTAGTCGCAGAATTCGATTTCACGCCGGACCTGTGGTTCTTCGAATGTCATTTCCCCGGAAATCCGATCATGCCCGGCTGTCTGGGCCTTGACGGATTGTGGCAACTGACCGGCTTCAATCTTGGCTGGCGCGGCTGGCAGGGGCGTGGTTATGCGCTGGGTGTCGGCGAAGTAAAGCTGACCGGCATGGTCCGGCCTGATCGTAAGATGCTGACATACAAGGTAGATTTCACCAAAGCCATCCAGACCCGCCGCCTGACCATGGGTGTGGCCAACGGGATTGTTGAGGCCGACGGCGAGGTGATTTATCAAGTAACCGATATGAAGGTTGCGCTCTCCGAGAGTTAAGCCGCCGTTTTTACCAAATGTAGAGGAGAGGTGCCTATGCGCCGTGTTGTTGTCACCGGTCTCGGGATTGTATCTCCGATCGGAAATAATGCCGAGGAAGTGACCGCCGCGCTGAAAGCGGGCAGATCGGGGATCGAAGCTTCGCCTGAAATGGCCGAACACGGGTTCCGCAGCCAGATCGCAGGCACGCTCAAGATCGACATTGCCGACCATGTAGACAAGCGCACTCTGCGCTTCATGGGACCGGGTGCGGCCTATGCGCACATCGCTATGGGGCAGGCAATTGCAGACGCCGGATTGACCGAAGATCAGGTCGTTAATCCGATGACAGGCCTGATTGCCGGCTCTGGCGGCCCGTCCACATCGGCGCTGTTTGCCGCGCACAACATCGTCATGGACACCGGAGCTACCAAACGGATCGGCCCATTTGCCGTGCCAAAGGCGATGTCCTCGACCGTGAGCGCGAACCTTGCCACCGCCTACAAGATCAAGGGCATGAACTTTTCCATCACCTCGGCCTGTTCGACCTCTTTGCACTGTATCGGCATGGCGGCACAGCAGATCGCCTTGGGTTTGCAAGACACGATGTTCGCGGGCGGCGGTGAAGAACTGGACTGGACTCTGTCGTGCCTGTTCGATGCCATGGGCGCGATGTCGTCCAAATACAACGACACGCCAACCCGCGCGAGCCGCGCCTTTGACGCGGGCCGCGACGGTTTTGTGATTGCAGGCGGTGGTGCGATGGTCGTGCTGGAAAACCTTGAAAGCGCCCAAGCGCGGGGTGCGAAAATCTATGCCGAAGTCACCGGCTTTGCCGCAACTTCGGATGGCGCCGATATGGTTGCCCCATCCGGTGAAGGCGGTGAACGCGCGATGCGCGGTGCGCTGAAAACGCTGCCAGATGGCCGCAAGATCAGCTATATCAATGCACATGGGACCTCGACCCCTGTCGGTGACGTGGGCGAAGTGCAGGCGGTGCGCCGCGTCTTTGGTCAGGGCACCACCCCGCCGATCAGCTCCACCAAGTCGATGACGGGCCACAGCCAGGGGGCCACCGGCGCGCAAGAGGCCGTCTATTGCCTGCTGATGTTGGAGGACGACTTTATCGCGCCCTCGATCAACGTCGAAACGCTTGACCCCGCGCTCGATCCAGCCGAAATCGCCACCACGCTGGTGGAAAACGCGGGTCTTGATACCGTCATGACGAACTCTTTCGGGTTCGGCGGAACGAACGGCTCGATGTTGCTGTCGAAATTCAAAGGGTGAGCGCATGACACTTTCGATGCAAGGCAAACGCGGGCTGATCATGGGTGTCGCCAATGAACGGTCCATCGCATGGGGCATCGCCAAGGCAATGTCAGAGGCGGGTGCCGAACTGGCCTTTTCCTATCAGGGCGACGCCTTTGGCAAACGGCTGGAGCCGCTGGCGCAATCGATCGGCGCTGACATCATGGTCGACGTCGATGTTACAGACGATGCCAGCATGGACGCCGCCTTTGCCACCCTCAAAGATCGTTGGGGAACCTTGGACTTTGTGGTGCATGCCATTGCTTTTTCGGACAAGAACGAACTGACTGGCCGTTTCATCAACACCAGCCGTGACAATTTCAAGAACTCGCTTTCGATCTCTTGTTATTCCTTCATTGATGTCGCCAAACGCGCGTCAGAGATGATGCCCGATGGCGGCACGCTGTTGACGCTGACCTATCAGGGGTCAAATCGCGTGTCCCCATTTTATAACGTAATGGGCGTGGCCAAAGCCGCACTTGAATCGGCCACCCGCTATCTGGCGAATGATCTGGGTCCACAGGGTATCCGCGTCAACGCAATCAGCCCCGGCCCGATGAAGACCCTTGCAGGGGCCGCGATCGGTGGCGCGCGCCGGACCTA
>CAYGMX010000155.1:0-6644 GCA_964351055.1 uncultured Loktanella sp.
CTACCGCTCAGTGCTGACGGGGCTTTTCCCCGAAGGCAAGGGCTTCTGCGTGAACCTTTCGGTCGATACGTCGTCGCTGGATCTGATGAAGCTGTGCCGTGAACTGGGCGTGCTTTACATCGACACGGTGGTCGAACCATGGGCTGGTTTCTATTTCGATACGCCCGACAACGCCGACCGTACCAACTATGCCCTGCGCCAGAAGGTCCGTGACGAAATAGCCGCCAATCCGGGCGGGCCGACCGCCGTGAGTTGCTGCGGGGCCAATCCCGGCATGGTGAGTTGGTTTGTCAAGGAGGCCCTGATGACGCTTTCCCATGATCTGGGGCGCGATGACCCGATGCCGACCGACCGCACCGGCTGGGCGAAACTGATGCAAGGCTTGGGTGTCAAGGGCGTGCATATCGCTGAGCGCGACACTCAAGCCCGCGCCAAGCCGCGCCCGCGCGGGACATTCGTGAACACGTGGTCTGTCGAAGGTTTCATCTCGGAAGGGTTTCAGCCTGCGGAACTGGGCTGGGGCACACACGAAAGATGGATGCCCGAAACCGCCCATTCCTATGACACGGGCTGTCAGGCAGGCATCTGGTTCGAACGCCCCGGTGCGATCACCCGCGTGCATACATGGTGCCCGACACCCGGGCCGCAGTTTGGCTTTCTTGTCACCCACAACGAAGCGATCAGCATCTCGGACTATTACACCGTCGGCGCCCGAGAGGCGCCAGAGTATCGTCCGACCTGTCACTATGCCTATCACCCGTCTGACGATGCGGTCCTTTCGCTGCATGAAATGTTCGGCGCGGGCAAACAGCAAACTGTCCATGAGATCCTCGAGCCGGATGAAATCATCACCGGCATCGACGAATTGGGCGTCCTGATCTACGGGCATGACAAGAACGCGCTCTGGTATGGCTCGCGCCTGTCGAATGAGGAAGCAAAGACACTTGCCCCCTATCAGAACGCCACAGGCTTGCAGGTGACCTCTGCTGTGTTGGCGGGCATGGTCTGGGCACTGGAAAATCCTAGCGCCGGAATCGTTGAAACCGACGAAATGGACCACGTCCGCTGTCTTGAGGTGCAGCGCCCCTATCTTGGCCCCGTCGAGGCGCACTACACCGACTGGACCCCCTTGCAGGACCGCTGGGAGCTTTTCCCCGAAGATATCGACGAAAGCGATCCATGGCAGTTCCGCAATGTGCTTGCGACCTGAAACCAGTGTCTGACCGGCAAAGCAGGCTGTGCTACCTTGGCACTGGCCTTGTAAACACTCCGGCGCTAGAACGAGCAAAATGAAACCGAACGGACGACACATGGCTGACGGCATTGAACCCCAACCGGGTATCTTGGATATCGCGCTTTATAAGGGTGGCGCCTCTCATTTGGACGGGATCAGCAATGTCCTGAAATTGTCTTCGAACGAGAATCCCTTGGGTGCCAGCGATGCCGCCAAAGAGGCTGTCGTGCGGGCAAGCCATGACCTGCACCGCTATCCGCCGACCGACCATAGCGCGTTGCGTGAGGCGATTGCAGAGGTCTGGGACGTTGATCCAGATCGCGTTTTTTGCGGTGTCGGTTCCGGCGAGGTGCTCAAGCTTTTATCCGAAGCCTATGCCGGACCGGGCGACGATGTTGTCTTTACCGAACACGGTTTTTCGATGTACCCGATCTATGCGCATGCCTGCGGGGCCAACCCTGTGGTCGTCCCCGAGAACGAGAGGGTCGTGGATGTCGATGCGATCCTTGCGGCCTGCACCGACAAGACCAAGCTGGTGTTTATCGCCAACCCCGCAAACCCGACGGGCACCATGATCGGCCCTGCTGAAGTGGCGCGCCTTGCCGATGGTTTGCCGCCGCAGGCATTGCTGGTTCTGGATGGGGCCTATGCCGAATATGTCGATGGCTATGACGCGGGCAAGGCGCTGGTGGAAAGCCGCGACAATGTCGTGATGTCGCGGACCTTTTCCAAGATCTACGGGCTGGGCGGTCTGCGTGTCGGCTGGGGCTACGGCCCGCAAGCCGTCATTGATGTGCTGAACCGGATCAGAGGGCCGTTCAACCTGTCCTCGGCTGCCCTTGCCGGTGCCGAAGCCGCTGTGCGTGATACCGCGCATACCCTCAAGTGCCGGACGGAAAACGCCCGCTGGCGCGACTGGCTGGCCAATGCGCTGGCTGAACTGGGCGTGCCGTCGGATACATCGACCGCGAACTTCATCCTTGCGCGTTTTGCAGATAGCGCCGAGGCACAGGCCTGCGATGAACATTTGCGCAAGGCGGGAATCATCGTGCGTCAGGTCGCAGGCTATGGGCTGCCGCAATGTCTGCGGATCACAGTGGGTGACGAAAGCGCCTGCCGCCGTGTTGCCCATGCCGTGGCCCAGTTCAAAGGCGCGGGCAAATGACACAGATTTATGATCGTGTGGCCCTGATCGGGCTTGGCCTGATTGCGTCATCCATGAGCCATGCCATGCGCCGTGCTGGTCTGGCTGGCGAAATCGTTGGCTATGCGAAATCCTCCGAAACCCGCCAGACTGCCCGCGAGATTGGGCTTTGTGATGTGGTCTATGATACCGCGGCAGAGGCAGCAGAGGGTGCCGATTTGGTCGTGCTTTGCGTACCTGTCGGCGCGATGGACTCGGTCGCGGCCGAAATCGGGCCGGTTCTGATGGCCGGTGCCACTGTCAGTGATGTCGGTTCCGTCAAACGCGCTGTGGTCGAGGCTGTGGCCCCCCATATTCCTGAAGGTGTCCATTTCATACCCGCGCACCCATTGGCTGGCACGGAACACTCTGGTCCGCGCGCCGGTTTTGCGGAACTTTTTGAAAACCGCTATTGCATCATCGTGCCGCCCGATGGCGCCGACCGCGCCGCCGTCGACCGCCTTGCAGCGCTCTGGCGCGGGATGGGAGCGCTGATTGAGGAGATGGATGCAGAGCATCACGACCTGGTCTTGGCCGTTACCAGTCACACTCCGCATTTGATCGCCTATACGATGGTGGGTGTCGCCGATGACCTGAGCCGTGTGACGGATAGCGAAGTCATCAAGTTTTCGGCGGCAGGTTTTCGGGATTTTACCCGCATCGCCGCATCCGATCCGGTGATGTGGCGCGACGTATTCCTGAATAACAAGGAAGCGACGCTGGAAATTCTGGGCCGTTTCACCGAAGAATTGTTTGCCCTGCAACGCGCGATAAGGCAGGGTGACGGCGATCACCTGCATGCCTATTTCACGCGCACGCGGTCCATCCGGCGCGGGATCATCGAGGCGGGACAGGATACGGATGCGCCGAACTTTGGTCGCGCTTCGGTGAAAAAGCAGTGATGCGCTGGGCGGCAATGATCGCTGCCTGCTTGCTTGCGATGCCGCTTTTTGCGCAGACCAACGATATCAGACCCATCGCGCGGCCCAACCTGAACCCTTCTGAACAGGCGTCCGCGGTTCCGGCACTGCGCCCGATCGCACGACCACAGAGCGCGACTGTTGCAGAACACGGCGCGCTTTCGGCAACACAATCCTTTGCGGGCGCGGGGCTCACGTTTGGTACGATGACAATGCCGCAGCGCCAACCGTCCGCCGGCCTTGCCACCTTCAGCGGTTATGCCGTCCCGCGTTCGCTGCGCCCCAGTGCGCGCCCCGCCTCAATCGAGGCCGCAGCCGTCGTGCGCCGGACAGAACTGTTGCGCGGGCAGGTTTGCGGCGATCCCTCCATTCAAGGCACATTGCTTGGACCGGTTGCCGGTGCAGGGTCATGCGGCATCGACGATGCTGTGCGGGTCACATCTGTTGCGGGTGTAGCGCTCAGCCCAAAGGCCACGATGGACTGCCGGACGGCATCCGCGCTCAAGACATGGGTGGAACGGGGTGCCATTCCAGTGGTCGGCAGCGAAGGGGGCGGGTTGTCGTCGTTGCGTGTTGTCTCGCATTACGCCTGTCGGGGCCGCAACAATCAGGCCGGTGCGCGCCTGTCAGAGCATGCTTTCGGACGGGCGATCGACATTGCAGGGATTCGCCTGCGTGACGGCACAGAGATGACCGTCTTGACGGGCTGGAACTCTGCCGATGACGGAGCGCAGTTGCGCCAGATGTGGCGCGCGGCCTGCGGTCCTTTCAAAACGGTCCTTGGCCCTGAAGCAAACCGCTTTCACCTTGATCACTTTCACTTTGATACAGCCCGCAACCGTAACAGGACCTATTGCCGATGACAGCTCAGGATTGCAAACTGGCTGAAGATGCACGCTGACAGGAGACCTTGATGGACACGCTCGCACCCGACCTTGCAACAATGGTCCGCACGCCCCTGCACGACAGCCATGTGGCCCAGATGCGCGCAATCGGCAAAGTCATCAGCTTTCCTGCTGGCACGATGTTGCAACAGGCCGGACAGGCGTCTGACAAGTTTTTCTATGTCATATCCGGCACGGTCGAGGCAATTGATCCGCGCACCGGCGGCCGCTACGGGGTGGCCTATCTTGGCCCGACACAGTTCTTCGGTGAAATCAGTTTTCTGTCCGGCAGTCAGGCGATGTTGGGCGCGCGCTGCAATGAAGACTGCGAAATGCTGGTGGTCGACCGTGTTCCCATGCTGGACCTGATGAACCGCGTGCCCGAACTGTCCGATATTGTGATCACGGTGCTGGCCGCCCGCCGTCGCCGGATGCTGGAAAGCGGGGAGGCGGCGCTGACCCTGATCGGGGCCGAACAGGACCGCAATATCCGCCAGATCGCCGCCTTTGCAGGCCGCAACCACATCCCCGTGCGCAGCCTGACCTTAGGTGAACACGAAGCGGAAATTCTGGCCAATTCCTGCGCGATCAATGCAGGAAAGCCTGCGGTGATCTTTGGCAAGGATGACGTGATCGCTGATCCGACACCGGCCAAGATTGCCCGCGCCTTAGGCCTTGATATGGCGGTGAACGATGCAGGCGTGTTTGATGTGCTGATCGTGGGTGGTGGACCTGCGGGCGTTGCTGCGGGTGTCTATGCCGGTACCGAAGGCTTGTCTGCGCTTGTGGTCGAGGATCTGGCGATTGGCGGGCAGGCGGGCACCTCCAGCCGGATCGAAAACTACATGGGGTTCCCGACGGGGATTTCCGGTGCCGATCTGGTCTGGCGCGGTGAAGTGCAGGCAATGAAATTCGGTACAAGATTTGCTGTGCCGCGCCGTGTTAGGGCGCTGGAACGGCGCGATGACGGCGTGTTCTGCGCCACGCTGGATGACGGCGCCGAGGTTTGTGCGAGGGCTGTGATTGTCGCCACCGGCGTCCAATATCGCCGCCTGCCGATTGACGGCCTTGAAGACTTCGAAGGCGGAGGGGTCTATTATGCCGCCACCGACGTCGAAGCGCGCTATTGCCGCGATACCGACGTGATCGTGGTAGGCGGCGGCAATTCCGCAGGTCAGGCGGCGATGTATCTGTCCCGCACGGCCCGCCATGTGCATGTGCTGGTGCGCGGGTCCAGTCTGGCGGCCTCCATGTCCGATTATCTGTTGTCGCGGCTCAAGGCTGATCCGGCGATCACCATTCATTACCAGGCAGAGATCGCGGCCCTGCACGGCGCCGCATTTCTTGAGCAGGTCACCGTGCGTCACAAGGCCGATGAAACCGAACAAATGATCGACGCCAAGGCCGCGTTTATCATGGTCGGCGCAGCCCCCAACACCGGCTGGTTGTCGGGGCTTGTCGCGCTGGATGACAAGGGCTTTGTGTTGACAGGGCAGGCGGTGGACAAAGGCAGCCCCTACGAGACCTCGCACTACGGGATTTTTGCGGTGGGCGACGTGCGGGCAGGATCGGTCAAGCGTGTCGCCTCTGCCGTGGGCGAAGGCTCTGTCGTCATTTCCAAGGTCTGGGAAGTGGTCAACGCCTAGAGGCTTTACCCTCGCCCGCCACGGCCCTATAAGCGCGCTCATGTTGCGGCAGATGATCATAAGCATTATTCGCCCGGCGGTTTGAGTTGCTCAATCCTGCCGGGAAAAGGTGTCTGCGTGTGCGCACCGCTCCTTCAACCTATCCTGAATTGACTGCTTAAAGGACGCCACCCATGTGCGCCGAGACCACCGACTACAAAGACACCCTGAACCTGCCCCGCACCGACTTTCCGATGCGTGCCGGACTGCCCGCGCGCGAACCTGAATGGCTGGCCCGCTGGGCGCAGATCGGGGTTTATGACAAACTCCGCGCCAAAGCCGAAGGCCGCAAGCCTTTCACCCTGCATGACGGCCCGCCCTATGCGAACGGCCATCTGCACATCGGCCATGCGTTGAACAAGATCCTTAAGGATATGGTCGTGCGCAGCCAGCAGATGATGGGCCGCGATGCCCGCTATGTGCCGGGCTGGGATTGTCACGGTCTGCCCATCGAATGGAAGATCGAAGAACAGTACCGCGCCAAGGGCCGCGACAAGGATGACGTGAACGTCGTCGATTTCCGTCAGGAATGCCGCAAGTTCGCCGAAGGCTGGGTGGACATCCAGCGCGAGGAATTCAAGCGCCTTGGTATCACCGGCAACTGGGATGATCCGTATCTGACGATGAATTTCCATGCAGAGCGGGTGATTGCAGAGGAATTCCAGAAGTTCCTGATGAACGGCACGCTTTACCAAGGTTCCAAGCCCGTGATGTGGTCGCCTGTGGAAAAGACCGCAC
>CAYGMX010000156.1:0-6614 GCA_964351055.1 uncultured Loktanella sp.
GAAAAGCTGGTCACACTTGGCAAGCGCGGCGATCTGCACGCCCGCCGTCAGGCCAATGCGCAACTCAAGCAGGAAGCGCATACCGCGAAACTGTTTGACGTGCTTGGCCCCCGTTACGCAGAGCGTCAGGGCGGCTATGTCCGCATCATGAAGGCTGGCTTCCGTTACGGTGACATGGCCCCTATGGCGATCATCGAATTCGTTGACCGTGATGTCGATGCCAAAGGTGCGGCTGACAAGGCCCGTTTGGCCGAATACGAAGCCGCCGAAGATTAAGTTCCGGCCCTACGCCCGAATTTGCAAAGCCCTGCCCATCCGGCGGGGCTTTCGCTTTTTTGCCCAACCCATATGTTAAGCGCATGAGCGACCTTTTTGACAGCGCCCCCTCATCCGCCCCCGCTGGCCCGCGCCCGCTGGCAGACCGGTTGCGGCCTGCGAAACTGTCAGAGGTGATCGGGCAGGATCAGGTCCTTGGTCCCGATGCGCCGTTGGGCACAATGCTGGCGTCAGGGTCCCTGTCATCGCTGATTTTCTGGGGGCCGCCCGGTGTGGGCAAGACGACGATTGCCCGCCTGCTGGCCGACGAAACCGACCTGCATTTCGTCCAGATCAGCGCGATATTCACCGGCGTGCCGGAACTGCGCAAAGTGTTCGAGGCCGCGAAGATTCGCCGCCAGAACGGGAAGGGCACGCTCTTGTTCGTGGATGAAATCCACCGTTTCAACAAAGCGCAGCAGGATGGCTTTCTGCCTTATATGGAGGATGGCACAATCCTCTTGGTCGGTGCCACCACCGAAAACCCTAGTTTTGAGTTGAACGCCGCTGTGCTGAGCCGCGCACAGGTGTTTATCCTGACGCGACTGACGCTCAAGGACCTTGAATTGCTGGCACAGCGCGCGGAAAAAGAGCTTGGCAAGGCTTTGCCGCTGGATGGTCCGGCCCGCGAGGCGCTGCTGGAAATGGCCGATGGCGATGGCCGCGCCCTGTTGAACCTGATCGAACAAATCGCGGCTTGGTCCACGGACAAAAAGCTGACGACCGTTGATCTGACCAAACGCCTCATGAAGCGGGCGGTAAAATACGACAAATCGGGTGATGAACATTATAACCTGATCAGCGCCTTGCACAAATCCGTGCGCGGGTCTGACCCTGACGCCGCCCTTTACTGGTTCGCCCGCATGCTGGCGGGTGGTGAAGACCCCCGCTATCTGGCCCGCCGCATCACCCGCATGGCGGTTGAGGACATCGGGTTGGCCGACCCGCAGGCGCAGGCCGTTTGCTTGCAATCTTGGGAAACCTACGAACGGCTGGGGTCGCCCGAAGGCGAACTGGCGCTGGCGCAGGCGGTGACCTATCTGGCTCTCGCACCCAAATCGAATGCGGCTTATGTGGCCTATAAGGGGGCGGTGGCGGCGGCCAAGCAGACCGGATCGGAACCGCCCCCTGCCCATATCATGAATGCGCCCACCAAGCTGATGAAGGAACAGGGGATCGGCGCGGGCTATGCCTATGATCACGATGCAGAGGACGGGTTCAGCGGCCAGAATTATTTTCCCGAAACGATGAAGCGGGGCGTTTATTACGTTCCTGTGGATCGCGGGTTTGAGCGGGAATTGAAAAAGCGGGTCGATTTCTTTGCCGGACTGCGCGCCAAACGGGGCAAGAATTGACAAGCCGCCCGCAAAGCCGCATGGGAACGGCATGATGACATCTGTGATCTCTGTGGCCCTTGGCGGGGCGTTGGGCGCTGTCTTGCGCTATCTTGTGGGGCTTTCCGTGGCTTTTCCGCTGGGCACGCTGGCGGTAAACGTCGCGGGGTCCTTCTGCATCGGGCTTGCGTGGGTGTTGCTGGCCAGCAAGAACCCTGGATTGCTGCCCTTTGTCATGACCGGCCTTTTGGGTGGCTTCACCACCTTTTCAACATTTTCGCTGGATACGCTCCGGTTGATCGAGGATGGCAGGCTTGGCTTTGCTTTTGCCTATGTCGTGGCCTCGGTTCTTTTGTCGCTGGGCGCCTGTTTCGCGGCACTTTTGCTTGCAAGGAGTATCACCGCATGAGCGGCGTACAAACACGTGTTATCGGCCCCGATGACGGCGACCAGCGGCTTGACCGCTATTTGCGGCGCCTGTTCCCGCATCTGACCCAAGGGCGCATCGAAAAGATGTGCCGCAAGGGGGAAGTGCGTGTGGATGGCGGTCGCGTGAAAACCAATTCCCGCCTTGAAGTGGGTCAAAAGGTCCGCATCCCGCCCTTGCCAACCGAGGAAGAAGCTGCCGCCGCCGCGAGCCTGATCAAGCATGGCGTGACCAAGGCCGATGCCAAGCTGATACAGTCCTGTGTCATCTACAAAGACGACCATATCATTGCGATCAACAAACCGCACGGTCTTGCCACGCAGGGTGGCACCAATACGACCCGTCATGTGGATGGTCTGGCTGAAGCCTTGATGTTCGACTACGATGAAAAACCCCGTCTGGTGCACCGGCTGGACAAGGATACATCCGGCGTTCTGCTGCTGGCCCGTACGCGTATGATGGCCAAACAGCTCACCGAAAACCTCAAGCACCGCGAAACCCGCAAGATCTATTGGGCGGCGGTCGCTGGCGTTCCCTACCCACGTGCTGGCACGATAAAATACGGGTTGGTCAAGGCGGCCGGTCACGGGCGTGGCGGCGAGAATGAAAAGATGCGCTGCGTGCATCCCAATGACGTGGCAACGACCGAAGGCGCCAAGCGCGCGACCAGCGATTATGCCGTGATGGATACGCTGGCCAGCCGTGCGGCATGGTGCGCGCTGGTGCCGATTACAGGCCGGACCCACCAGTTGCGCGCCCATATGGCCGAGATCGGGCATCCGATTGTCGGTGATGGCAAATATGGCGGCTCTGGTCAGGAAAACCTTGGTGACGGCTGGGGCGCTGGCATGGGCTCAGAGATCGGGCGCAAACTGCATCTGCATGCGCGCAGCCTGACGATTGAACATCCGGCAACAGGTGCCATCCTGCATCTGACCGCTCCCTTGCCGGAACACATGCAAAATACATGGGATTTCGTGGGCTGGGTCGTGGGCCACGCCCCTGTTGATCCGTTCAATATGCCCGATGAGTGATCTGCGCCTTGTCATCTTTGACGTCGATGGCACGCTGGTCGACAGTCAGGCCGAGATTTTGGCAGCCATGACGCTTGCCTTCCAGTCAGAAGGGCTTGACCTGCCAGACCGTGCGACGGTCCTGTCCATTGTGGGGTTGTCTTTGGCCGAAGCGTTCCTTGCCCTTTGCCCGCAGATCGCGCCAGACCAGCGCGCCCGCATGGTTGAAGCCTACAAAAGCGCATTCATGCAGTTGCGGACGCAAACCATGGAAATGGGGCCCTTGTTTCCAGGGGCGCTGGAAGTTCTGCAAGCGCTCCGGTCTCAGGAACACACGCTCTTGGCCCTAGCGACAGGCAAATCGCGCCGCGGGCTGGACAAGGTGCTGGAACGGCATGGCCTGACGGGGTTTTTCCACAGTGAACAGGTCGCGGACCACCACCCGTCCAAACCGCATCCATCCATGATCCTGACCGCCCTGAGCGAAACAGGCGTTGCCACCCACAGGGCCGTAATGCTGGGCGATACGACCTACGACATGGATATGGCGCGGGCGGCAGGGATCAAGAAGATCGGTGTAAACTGGGGGTATCATGCCGCAGAAACACTGATGCCGGATGCCATGATCCACGATTTTGCGGCATTGCCGGATGCCGTTGACCAACTGATAGGGCGCTGAACAATGAGCGATTGGAAACCAAAGCGGTTCTGGAAAGAAGCAACCGCCACCGACTGCGACGGGGGTTTCACTGTCTTGCTAGATGCGCGGCCTGTGCGAACACCGGCCAAAGCACCACTGGTTGTCCCGACACTGTCCATGGCCAAAGCGATTGCCGTGGAATGGGATGCGCAAGAGAAACTGATCGACCCGCGCAAGATGCCGGTGACACGCGGGGCCAATGCCGCCATCGACAAGGTGGGCACGCAACGTGCCGAGGTCGTGGCATTGCTGGCAGAATACGGCGACAGCGATCTGTTGTGCTATCGCGCCGCCGGGCCAGAGGGCCTGATCGCGCGGCAAACTGCGCAGTGGGATCCGATGCTGGCTTGGGCACAGGCGCAACTCGGGGTCAATCTGGCTGTGGGTGAGGGCGTGATGCATGTTGAACAATCGCCCGATGCCTTGGCAAAGCTGACTGCAGAAGTCGCAGCCTTCGATGATTTCGGCCTTGCGGCTGTACATGACCTGATCAGCCTTTCGGGGTCTTTGGTTCTGGCACTTGCGGTCACCAAAGACGCTTTGTCAGCCGCAGACGCGTGGGACCTGTCGCGCATTGATGAGCGTTGGCAAATGGAACAATGGGGTGAGGACGAAGAGGCGGTTGCGTCCGCCCTGATCAAGCGGAACGCATTTTTGGATGCTGCGCGTTTCCTCCTGCTTTCGCGGGTTTGACCGAATCAGTCGGTTTCGCGGCAAAAGCGGCAAAAGCGCCTGATTTAGTGGCATCTGCACCATAATTTGACCGGCCAACCCTTGACTCTAGGCGCGAATAACCAAACTCTAACGGGACTGAGCCGGTTGCCCGGTTCTTTCACTCGCCATGAACGTCTATCGGGACGGGATAAAAATTAGCCATCCTTTAGGGTGGAAACTCAGGAAGAGGTAAACATGAAGAATACCGTATTTTTCGGCGCACTAACGATTGCTGGCTTGACGGCTGGTATGGCTTCTGCCGCTACACTTGACGACGTAAAGGCACGCGGCGTCCTGAACTGCGGCGTGACAACCGGCGTTCCAGGCTTTGCGACACCCGATGCAAACGGTGTCTGGGAAGGCTTTGACGTTGGCGTATGCCGCGCAGTCGCGGCTGCTGTTTTTGGCGACAGCACTGCGGTCGAGTTTATTCCAACCACAGGCAAGACACGCTTTACTGCGCTGGCTTCCGGTGAAATCGACATGTTGGCTCGTAACACAACATGGACATTCAGCCGCGACGTCGACCTGAAGTTCGAATTTACCGGCGTGAACTATTACGACGGTCAGGGCTTTATGGTTCCACGCGATCTGGGCGTTTCATCCGCAAAAGATCTTGATGGCGCAACGGTCTGCATCCAGACCGGCACAACAACAGAGCTGAACCTTGCGGACTACTTCCGCGCCAACAACATCAGCTATGAGCCGGTTCCAATCGAAACCAACGCTGAAGCGCAGCAGCAGTACCTTGCCGGTGCCTGCGACGTCTACACAACTGACGCCTCTGCTCTGGCTGCGACCCGTGCAGCCTTTGAAGCTCCAGGTGACCACATCCTGTTGCCAGAAATCGTGTCCAAAGAGCCGCTTGGCCCTCTGGTCCGTCACGGCGACAACGAATGGGGTGACATTGTCCGTTGGACACTGAACGCGCTGATCACAGCTGAAGAGCTGGGTGTAACATCCGCCAACATCGAAGAGCTGGCAGCCGCCCCGACAGGCAACCCCGAAATCAACCGTCTGCTGGGCACCGAAGGTGAACTGGGCGCAATGATCGGTCTGGAAGCAGACTGGGCGAAGAACGCGATCGCTGCCGGTGGTAACTACGGCGAGCTGTTCGAACGCAACATCGGTGAGAGCACACCAATCGGCCTTGCGCGTGGTTTGAACGCACAGTGGACCGACGGTGGTCTGATCTACTCTCCACCTTTCCGTTAAGGACAGGTTGCAAGTTCAAAGGGCGCGGTTACGACCGCGCCCTTTCACCACCAAGACCAGAAAAATCGGCGCACACGAGCTGCACAAGCAGCCAAAAATAAAAAGTGCCGAAACAACGGGGATTATTTTATGACATCGGTCACAGACCCACCGCAGGGGTCGTTTCGCCTGTCGATGCTTATCAACGACACGCGCTATCGCTCCTATACCTTCCAGTTCATCGCACTCGTGCTGCTGATCGGTTTCATGTCCTACCTTGGCGTGAACCTTGTCAGAAACCTTGCCGCTGCCGGTTTGAACATCTCGTTCAGCTTCCTCGGAGATCCGGCCGGCTATGACATCAACCAGCGTCCCATCGAGTACGACAGCCAGTCGTCGCATTTGCGTGCCTCGATCGTTGGGATCATCAATACACTGATTGTTGCGGTTCTGGCCTGTGTGACAGCCACAGTATTTGGCGTGATCGCCGGTGTACTGCGCCTGTCCAATAACTGGGTTGTGTCCAAGCTCATGGCGATCTACGTCGAGATTTTCCGGAACGTCCCCGTTCTGATCTGGATCATCATCATCTTCTCGATCATGACGGTCAGCATGCCGTCACCGCGGGATTTCCGCGGGGATGATCCAAGTGCCAGCATGTTGTTTGACATGTTCGCGTTTACCAACCGTGGTGTCTATACCCCTGCGCCTATCCTTGACGGGATGAGCGGCTGGATCGTGATCGCTGTCTTTTTGGCATCGATCATCGGGATTTTCGGCTATCGCAGGTACGCCACGAAAAAGCTTTATGACACTGGCCAGCTTCTTCCGATGGCATGGCCTTCGGTCGCGCTGTTCTTTGTGCCGACCATTCTTGTGTACTTCATCCTCGGCCGCCCGATCACGCTGGAATACCC
>CAYGMX010000157.1:0-6609 GCA_964351055.1 uncultured Loktanella sp.
TGTCAATGCCCATGGCACATCGACGATGGCCGATACCATCGAACTGGGTGCCGTAGAGCGTCTGGTCGGAGATGCTGCGTCCTCGCTCAAGATGTCATCGACAAAGTCTGCTACAGGCCATCTGCTTGGTGCGGCCGGTGCGATCGAAGCGATCTTTTCGATCCTTGCGATCCGCGATCAGGTGGCGCCACCGACGATCAATCTTGATAATCCCGATGTGGAAACCGTTGTCGATCTGTGTGCGAAAGAAAAGCGCCCCTGCAAGATCGATATTGCGCTGTCCAATTCCTTTGGCTTTGGTGGCACCAACGCCAGCGTCGTGTTCGGGAAAGTCGGCTAATGTGGCGCCATATTGCTGCCAATGCGCTGACGTTTCTGACTGTGGCGCTGTTCCTGCTTGTGGGCGTGGTTGCATGGGGCTCGCGGGAATACAGTGCGCAAGGCCCTTTGGAGGCCGCGATCTGCCTTGAGGTGCCGCGCGGTGGCAGTATTAAGGGAATAAGCGCCGATTTGCTTGAAAAGGGCGCGATTTCGTCGGCCTTCATTTTCGAAATCGGTGCCGATTACACCGATAAAGCCGGTGACGTGAAGTTTGGCCGCTTTCGCGTACCCGAAGCCGCATCTATGGAACAGATTGTCGATATCGTGACCCGTGGCGGGCGCAATACCTGTGGTGCGGAGGTGATCTATCGCGTCGGGATCAACCGCACTATTGTCGATGTCCGTGAACTTGATCCCACCAGCAACGCCTTCGTTGAACTGGTCACCTTTGAAGCCGGAGGGATCGAGGTTCCGCCAGCCTATGCTGAGGTCCGTGCCGATGGCAGCGCCACTTACCGCATTGTGGTGGCGGAGGGTGCCACGAGTTGGCAGATTACCAATGCGCTGTCCCAGATTGATATTCTGCGGGCGGATGTCACCGATGTGCCTGCCGAAGGGTCGCTTGCTCCGCGCGACTACGAGATCAGTGAAGGTGATACCGTTTCTTCTGTGCTGACCCGCATGAGCGACACGCAGGCCCGGATCCTGAGCGAGGCATGGGAGAACCGTGCCGAAGGCCTGCCTTTGTCATCTGCGGAGGAGGCGTTGATTCTGGCCAGTATCATCGAAAAGGAAACCAGCGTTCCCGAAGAACGCCGTCAGGTGTCGAGCGTGTTTGTGAACCGTTTGAACAGGGGCATGCGGCTCCAGACTGATCCGACGGTGATTTACGGGATCACCCGTGGCGAGGGCGTTCTGGGCCGTGGTTTGCGCCAGAGCGAATTGCGCGGCGAGACCCCTTGGAACACCTATGTGATCACTGGTTTGCCCCCTACACCCATTGCCAACCCCGGTCAGGCCGCGATTGAAGCGGCGCTCAACCCCGACACCACGGAGTATATTTTCTTTGTGGCTGATGGTACGGGCGGCCATGCTTTTGCGACCAACCTTGACGATCACAACCGCAATGTCGCGGTCTGGCGTCAGATCGAGGCGCAGCGCGAAAGCGACGGGTAAGCCCCTGTTTTTGTTAAAAATAGCTTAATCTGCCGTCCGCGTATACCGTCATGCGGCGTTGACTTTTGCGACTGTCTAGCGTAGTTTACACATGCTAGATGGCGGGATTTGATGACCTTCGGTGACCGCCCCTCGACTGTAACGGAAGTTTCCTTACAGGCTTGAAAAACCATGACTGACAAAGACGTAGTGCCGCGTGATCCGGTGCGTTTGGCCGCGGCGCGGCTAGAAGAAATCACGGCCCTGACCGAAGACATCCGGCAAACCCTGACGCAGATGCGCAAGGACCTCCACGATGCGGACGGCCCAAAGCCCAAAGACCTTTTGACAAAACTTAACGAGTTACATGCGGCCCACCTGAAGGTGTTGGCTGCCGAGGATGTTTTCTATGCCAAAATCGGAAAAATCGGACATGAAGAACCTGTCGACCTTGACGCCATCAGGGCTGACATCGGGCGCCAACTTGATCGCATCCGCGCAAGCCTTGTCGCAGCGGGCCTTTCTGGATGAATTGAGCCCTGCGCAAATGGCGGCGTTGCCTTACCTGTTCGAGTTCTGGGCGCTGCCGCATCAACTGCCGCCCAAGGGCGACTGGCGCACATGGGTGATTTTGGGTGGCCGTGGTGCGCGCAAGACCCGTGCGGGTGCCGAATGGGTCAGGCGCATGGTCGAAGGCCCGTTGCCCCATGCCCCCGGTCGTGCAAGGCGCGTTGCCCTTGTGGCTGAAACGATGGATCAGGCCCGCGAGGTCATGGTGTTTGGCGAAAGCGGGATCATGTCGGTTTGTCCCCCCGATCATCGCCCGACATGGCTGGCGGGGCGTCGTATACTGGAATGGCCCAATGGTGCCATGGCGCAGTTGTTTTCCGCCCATGACCCCGAAAGCCTCCGCGGGCCGCAGTTTGATGCGATCTGGGCTGACGCCCTCGGCTGCGCCGCGATCGACAAGGGCGCAAACCAGTCGGCGCGCGCATTGCACGCAGCCTCTGCCGATGCGGTGCTGCCGCTTGGATCGAACGGGAACCGTGATGATTTCATGCAGATGCAATACCTGCGCGCAGTTCTGCGCCATTTTGCCGATACTGAGAATAACCCGGTTTCGGCCCTCTATGGTGGCCGGATGGTGGATACTGCGCAGATGCATGTCACGGGCTGGGATGTGCGGCCTTATCCGTTTTTTCCGGGCAACCAGACACTCTGGCCCGACGGGGCGGCCTATGCCCGCGGGCTTTGGCTGAACGGGCGGGTGACGCACAGATCTTTGGCCTCTGTCGTGGCCGAGATTTGCGCAGGCTCCGGTGTCACAAGCTATGATACTTCGGCGCTTTTCGGGGTCGTGCGCGGCTATAGTGTCAGTGACACAGGGACAGGACGCGCCGCACTTCAACCCTTGATGCTGGCCTATAGCTTTGATGCAATCGAAAGGGACGGGGTGCTGGTCTTTCGCAGCCGTGACGGGCACATCGACCATCACCTGACAGAGGCGGACCTTGCCCGCGATCCCGAGGATGATCGCGCCTTGACGCTGACCCGCGCGGCGGCGGCCGAAATCGCGGGGCGGGTGCAGTTGGCGCATATCCACGCCGATGGAGACTATGATCCGGTTGCCGCAGAGGCGGTTTTGCCCAACGCCCCGCAGATTTCTGTGACACGCAACGAAGTCCCCCTTGTGCTGACGCGGGGCGAAGGGCAGGCGACCGTCGCCCGCTGGCTGCAAGAGGCGCATGTGGGGCGCGACACCGCGCGCTTTGCCTTGCCTCCGTCGCATGTGATGGTGGGGGCGGGCGATACGGTTTCTTTGTCGACGCAGACCCATTCGGGCACCTACCGGATCGACCGCGTCGAAGAAGCGGGGCTGCGCCTGCTGGATGCAACCCGTATCGACACCGAGGTCTATTGCAGCCCGCCCACACCGCATGAGGCGGCAATCCTGAAGCCCTTTGTTGGCCCCATCCCTGTCGAGATGGTCTTTATGGACCTGCCGCTCCTGACCGGCGATGAGTTGCCCCATGCGCCCCATGTCGCGGCCACCGGCAGACCATGGCCGGGAAGTGTCGCGCTTTATGGTGCGCCCCAAGACAGCGATTATACGCTTCAGGAAATTCTGGCTGAACCGGCGGTTGCGGGAGTGACACAGTCGCCCTTGCTTTACGGGCCTGCGGGCATCTGGGACAGGCAGGGCGCACTTGTGGTCGCGCTCGATCATGGCGCGCTGGGTTCGGCCATGACCGACGCGCTTCTTGCAGGGGCGAATACGATGGCCATTGGTGACGGGTCCGTGGACCGTTGGGAATTGTTCCAGTTCCAGACGTCCACACCCCTGTTCGAACGTGGCTTCGCCCTGTCGGGATTACTGCGCGGGCAGGCGGGCAGTCGGGGGATCATGCCCGATGTCTGGCCTGCGGGTTCGCGGGTTGTCTTGATGAATGCCGCGCCAAGCCAGATCATTCTGCCGACGGCTTCGCGCGGGACGGCGCGGCATTTCCGCTTTGGGGCTGCCAAACAGCCGATCACCGATCCCAGCTACCGCTATGTCAGCCATGCCTTTGCGGGGATCGGGCTGCGGCCTTATCCTGTTGCACATCTGCGGGCGGTCGCAACGGGCGGTGATGTCGCAGTCACGTGGATCAGGTGTAGCCGGATCGACGGTGATATCTGGGCCGATGGGGATATTCCTTTGGGCGAAGGGACAGAAAGCTATCAGGTGCGGATCACGCAGGCAGGCCACATCCGGCGCGAGGCGACGGTGACTGTGCCGCAATGGACCTATACGGCGGCGCAACGACAGGCCGATGTTGGCAGCGCCCCTTATGTGATCGAGGTTGCGCAACTGTCTGACCGTTTTGGCGCGGGGCCGTTCATGACCCGCGCGATGCCGGCATGAGGCCGGTCAGCCTAGCCGATATTGAGGTGGCAGCATCGGTACTGATGGCTCTGGCTCCGCAAGATCGCGCGCAAAGAATGGTCGCGCTGATCCGACGGGCTGATGCCGCTGACTTGCACAGGCAGCAATCGCGGCGGCCTCATCCTGCCTTTGGCACGGGGACATTGATGTCTGCGGCCCTCGCGTTTGACAGAGCGCCGCGCCCTGCATCGCTTTCACGTGATGCGCTGGGCGCCTATGCAGTGGCAATCGCTGGCCTGATTGCGCACAACACAGATCATATTTCGTGAAAAACCACATCACAGCTTTGTTCTTGGCTTGCGCCCCCTATCTGATCTAGACAAGAGGCCGAAACAAACGAGGTGTATGCCATGGCGCGTCCACAACCAAACTTGACAACACTTGATCCTGTCTGGAGCCGCATTTGCGAAGAAGCAGAAGCATCCATTGCCAAAGAGCCGCTGATGGGCGGGCTGATTCACGCGGGCGTCCTGCATCACAAGTCCTTTGAAGGGGCCTTGGCCTACCGGATTTCCATGAAGCTGTCCTCGCCGGAAATGTCCGAGCAAATCCTGCGCGAGATCGCAGATGAGGCCTATATCGAAACGCCCGAATTGGCGGCCGCAGCCCGTGCCGATCTTGTGGCGACCTATGACCGCGATCCGGCCTGCCACCGCTTTATGAAACCTTTGTTGTTTTTCAAAGGCTTTCAGGCGGTGCAAGCTTACCGTTTGGGTCATTGGCTTTATGAACGCGACCGCCGCGATCTGGCCTATTTCATCCAGATGCGCACGAGCGAGATGTTCGGTGTCGACATCCACCCCGCCGCCAAGATCGGTAAGGGCATCATGATTGACCACGCGCACTCGATCGTTGTGGGCGAAACCGCGGTTGTGGGCGACAATGTCTCGATGCTACATTCGGTGACACTGGGCGGGACCGGCAAGGAAGACGACGACCGCCACCCCAAGATCGGGGACGGCGTTTTGATCGGTGCGGGTGCCAAAGTGCTGGGCAACATCAAAGTGGGCTATTGCAGCCGGATCGCCGCAGGGTCGGTCGTGCTGGAAGAAGTGCCACCGATGAAAACAGTGGCGGGCGTACCCGCGCGCATCGTGGGCGAGGCGGGGTGTTCGCAGCCGTCCCTGACGATGGATCAGTTGTTGCGGTCTGTGCCCTAAACAAAAACGCCGGCCCTGACAAGAGCCGGCGTTTCTTTTTGATCTGAGGCTTACGCCAGCATGGTCAGCGGGTTCTCAAGGTTGTCCTTGATCGCATTCAGCAGGTTCGCCCCCAAGGCCCCGTCAATCACACGGTGATCCACCGACAGCGTTGTGGACATGACTGTGCCCACGGTCAGTTCCCCATCCGCACCGACAATCGGCTTTTTCACGCCCGCACCCACGGCCAGAATGGCCGCATGGGGAGGGTTGATGATGGCATCAAAGTTGTCGATCCCGAACATGCCCAGATTCGAGATCGCAAAACTGCCGCCTTGGTACTCATGCGGGGCCAGCTTGCGGTCGCGGGCGCGGGTGGCAAGGTCTTTCATCTCTGCGGACAGGGCCGACAGCGACTTCATCTCGGCGTCGCGCAGCACGGGGGTGAACAACCCGCCTTCAATAGCCACTGCCACCGCCACGTCGGACTTTTCAAACTGCAATGTGCGATCACCAGCCCAGACCGCATTGGCCTCGGGAACTTGCTGCAACGCCAAGGCGCAGGCCTTGATGATGAAGTCGTTGACCGACAGTTTCACGCCGCGCGGTTCAAGCTGTTTGTTCAACTGGGCGCGGAACGCCATCAGCGCATCAAGCTGGATATCACGGCGCAGATAGAAATGCGGCACCGATTGCTTGGCTTCGGTCAGGCGGGCGGCGATTGTTTTGCGCATCCCGTCGAGTTTGACCTCTGTAAAGGGGCGATCGGCATAGGTTTTCAAAACTGCATCCGTGGACGGGCCAGCGGCCAGTGCTGCCGCCGGTGCGTCTGCCTTTGCGGTAGTGGCGGCGGCGGGCGCAGCTTTCGGCGCAGCCGTCGCATTTTCGACATCGGCCTTAATGATGCGACCATGCGGGCCAGAGCCTGCAATGGCGGTCAGGTCCAGCCCCTTGTCGGCCGCGATCCGGCGCGCAAGCGGGGTGGCGAATATACGCGACCCGTCAGATTTGGCAGGTGCGGCTGGTGCTGGTGTGGCCGTCGCTTCGGTGGCAGGGGCAGGGGCGGCG
>CAYGMX010000158.1:0-6595 GCA_964351055.1 uncultured Loktanella sp.
CCGCGCAACGAGACCTGCAGAAACCGCAAGCTGTCAACGGCGGGATTGCGGTCAAGGGCGTCTTGAATGACGCGCGCTGGCGCCGCACACACCATCTTGAGGATCGGGCGTGCATGGTAGCCGGCGACAAGCGCGGCAGCGGCATCTTTGGACACCCCCCCGCGTCCGGCCTTTGCCTGATCGAGCCGCGTCAGGGCTTCACCGGCCAGCCTGCGCAGTGCCGCCGGTGAACTATCCGTCAAGGGCTGTCGGTTGCGCTCGACAAGCGCGGGTATCGCCTGAAAGAGATTTGCAATCCCGACACCAAAGGCGAAGTCGCGCACAACATCTTCATCCACAGGGCCCAAGAGCCGCGCCGCTGTCCACATCAAATGCCCCGACGTGGCCTGAACATAGCTGTCAAAATGTTGTCTGTCTTCGAAAGGTTCCCTGTAGATATCCCAGCGTCGCGCAGCGACGAGCCCGTCAAGGCAACGGGCCGCTTCCGGATCAAGACAATCCGCAAGCGCATCGACCACCTCGTGCCGTCGCGCTGTTTTGCCTTGTGCGATCTCCTCCAGCGCATCGCGCCACCATTGCAACCGCATTTCGGCGATCATGGGTTCGTCTGTCACCCACGGGGCCCGTGCCACCTCGATGTTGAAGGCATAGAGTGGGAACAAGATATGGCGCGCCGCAACGGGCGCCGCCATCGCAGCACGAAACCGCAACGGGTCGCCCTTCTCGACCAAAGCGGCACAGGCTTCGAAACCCATCACGCCTCTGCCTTTGCCCCGTCACGGATAAGCTTCCAGTTGATTGCATCGACCAGCGCATCAAAGGACGCATCCACGATGTTGGCACTGACCCCGACCGTGGACCAGCTACGCCCTTGGCCATCTTCGCAGTCGATGATCACGCGGGTTACGGCCTCGGTTCCACCGTTGGTGATGCGCACCTTGAAATCGACCAACTGCATGTCATCGATCATCTCCTGATAGGGACCAAGGTCCTTGGACAAGGCACGCGCCAGGGCGTTCACCGGGCCTTGGTCGGACCCGTCCGGCCCTTGGCTTTCACTCACGTTCAGCATCTTCTGGCCGCGTACCTTGGTCACGACAACAGCTTCGGAAATCGAGACCATGCGGTTGCGCTTGTCCTTACGCCGTTCGACCGTGACACGGTAGCGTTTGACCTCGAAGAAGTTGGGCAAAAGTCCCAGTTCCTCGCGCGCGAGCAGCTCGAAACTCGCCTGCGCGGTGTCATAGGAATAGCCTTGCGCTTCGCGTTCCTTGATCCGCTCCACAATGCGCGCAAGGGCCGGATCATCTGCGGCAACGTCGAGACCGGCATCCTGCAGACGGGCCCGCAGGTTTGATTGCCCCGCCTGATTGGACATCGGCACGATGCGGGTGTTTCCCACAGCTGCTGGATCGATATGTTCATAGGTTGTGGGGTCTTTGGCAATCGCACTGGCATGCAGTCCAGACTTATGTGCAAAGGCCGAAGCCCCCACATAGGGGGCCTGCTTGGCCGGAACCCTGTTGAGGATATCATCCAGCATGCGTGACGCCCGGCGCAACCCTAGGAGCGCTTCGCGTGTCACGCCGGTTTCGAACTGGCTCGCAAAGGGCTCTTTGAGCAAGAAAGTCGGGATCAAGGTGGTCAGGTTCGCATTGCCGCAGCGCTCGCCCAGCCCGTTCAGCGTACCTTGGACCTGCCGCGCACCAGCAAGCACTGCGGCCAGCGTATTGGCCACAGCGTTTTCCGTATCGTTATGGGTATGGATCGCCAGATGATCGCCGGGGATGCCGGATGCGATCACAGCGGTCACAATATCGGTCACCTCATGCGGCAAGACCCCGCCATTGGTATCGCACAGCACGATCCAGCGCGCACCTGCGTCAAAGGCTGCGTGGATCGTCGCAAGGGCATAACCAGGGTTCGCCTTGTAGCCGTCAAAGAAATGCTCGGCATCAAAAAGCCCCTCACGGTCTTGCGCCTTGAGATGTGCAAAACTGGCGGCGATGTTTGCGACGTTCTCATCAAGGCTGATCCCCAAGGCTGTCGTGACATGGAAATCATGCGCCTTGCCCACCAGACAGACCGCCTTGGTCCCCGCATTCATCACAGCGGCCAGCACATCGTCATTCTCAGCGGACCGGCCGCCGCGTTTGGTCATCCCAAAGGCGGTAAAGGTGGCGCGGGTTTGTGGCGGAGTTGCAAAAAAGGTCGTATCAGTCGGGTTTGCACCGGGCCATCCGCCTTCGATGTAATCAAGGCCAAGCGTGTCAAGAACTGTTGCGATCTGGTATTTTTCAGTGGCCGAAAACTGCACCCCTTGTGTTTGCGCACCGTCACGCAGCGTTGTGTCAAAGAGGTAGAGACGTTCTTTAGTCATGACCGTTCACCCGCGCGCAAAGTCTGGCAGAGACCTTGACGTCGAACATTTGATGAAAGCCTGCCATCACTTCCTCTCCAGCCTTGCCGCGTCGAAATCGGGCCCGGGGGTCCATGTCGCCTGACCGCCCACATCGGTCACCTGAACGCCAGCACCGGTCAGGATATCGCGCACCTCGTCTGCCCGCGCCCAATCCTTGGCCGCTCGCGCCGCGGCCCGCTCGGCCAAGAGCGCATCGACAATCTGCGCAATCGCGGGCACCACGCCGGCACCGGCCTCTGCGCCGTCAAAAAGCGGGACCGCGGCCCAGTCCTTGACCAGTCCAAGCATTTGCATGCCATAAGCAAAGCCCGCCAGACCAACCGGTGTCTTGCCCTTCGCAAGTACATGCAGGCGGGCCAGCGCACCGGATGTGTTCAGGTCATTGGCCAGAACGCCCACAAACTCCGCATCCGGCTGCCATTTCCCGTCCGCCTTGAGAGCGGCAATCAGGTCCGGCCCAAAGCCATGACCGTGCAGGATACCGTACCACTTGCGCAGTGTGCCTTCGGCCTCTGCGCGCCGCGCCTCGGTCCAGTCCATGGTCTTGCTGTAATGCGTGCCCAGCATCACCAGACGGATCACCTCGCCCGGGATGCCCTGATCCAGCAGGTCGCGGATCGTAAAGAAATTGCCCAGCGACTTGGACATCTTCTTGCCCTCGACCTGCAACATCTCGTTGTGAATCCAGTAGCGCGCGAATTCCCCTTGCGGATGGGCGCAGGCTGACTGTGCGATCTCGTTTTCGTGGTGCGGGAACTGCAAATCATTGCCCCCGCCATGAATATCAAAACTTTCGCCCAGCAATGCATGGCTCATGGCAGAACATTCGATATGCCAGCCCGGACGCCCGTACCCCCACGGACTGTCCCAGCCGGGCACGCCATCGCCCGAGGGCTTCCATAGCACAAAATCCATCGGGTTGCGTTTATAGGGCGCCACTTCAACACGCGCACCTGCGATCATGTCATCAAGGGACCGGCCAGAAAGCGCGCCATAGTCCGGATAACTGTCCACAGCAAAAAGGACATGGCCCTCGGCGGCATAGGCGTGATCCTTGGCGATCAGATCGGCGATCATCGCGATCATCTGGGTGACGTAATCTGTGGCACGCGGCTCGTGGGTGGGCCGCAAGGCCCCAAGTGCGTCCATGTCATCGTGATACCACTGGATCGTTTCCGCCGTGACATCACCGATGGCGCGACCGGTCTCGGCGGCGCGCGCATTGATCTTGTCATCCACATCAGTGAAATTGCGCACATAGGTCACGTGACCCACGCCATAGATTTCCTCAAGCAGCCGGTACAAGACGTCAAACACCAGCGACGGCCGAGCGTTGCCCAGATGCGCGCGGTCATAGACCGTTGGCCCGCACAAATACAGGCGCACATTCCGCGGGTCGATTGGAACAAAGTCCTCGCGTCTGCGGGTCTTTGTGTTGTTCAGCCGAAGTGTCGTCATATTGCCTCGCACGTGCGTTACGCCGCGGGCTTACCAAGTTCAGTTCTGATGTGAAACGTGAAAGAGCAACCCGCGACAGATGTCAGCAGATAATAATGCAGCCAAGAATGATGCAGTTGCTTTTCATAGCTGATGCATAGACCGAAGCATGCAACAGATCAACCATCTTGCAATCCGTCGCCCTGACCCATGTCGGCAGTCTGCACATCGCGGGTTCCTCCCCGCCATGGCGCACAGGCGGTAGGGAACTGCTTTATGTCAGCGGTAGCTGACAACTTCGTATTCAATCCCGTCGGCATCGTGAAAATAGAACCGCTTGCCAGGTGCATAGTCGGCGTGGCCATAAGCCTCCAACCCCAGCTTTTTCACCCTTGCCGCAACCGCATCAAGATCTTCCACTTCCACGCCTAGATGATTGAGGCCGCCGCGCATCTGGTGGCTTGCGCTCGCTTTGGGAATGGTTTGCGCCGGATCGTTGCCTGAATAAAGCGCGACATAACCGTCTTGCGTGCCGATGTGTATTGTATAGCCCGCGCCGTCCATGACAGGCCCTTCCCAACGGATCTTCCAGTCGAACAGCTCTAACAACATCGCTGCCGTCTTCTGTGGATCAGAAACTGTGATATTGAGGTGCTCCAGTCTTGCCATTGTCGGGTAATCCTGTTGTTCAACTGCCAGCTTACCCTTTTTGTGCCAAAAGTTAACGCCGGACCGCCCCGCAAAGGCGCCGGAGCGCGCAAACTGTCGGGTCTGGCTACTTGACTTCACCTTGGCTTCACCGTTTCCCTGCGCATTATGAAACTCTCGCATCGCATCACAAACATCACCGGCGGCGGCTCTGACGGCTGGGATGTCTTTTATCGCGCCAGACGCATGATCGCGGATGGCATTCCCGTCACAGAACTCACCATTGGCGAGCATGATATCGGCACCCATCCCGACATATTGCAAGCCATGCATGCTTCGGCAGTTGGCGGGCACACGGGCTATGCCGCCGTGCCGGGCACACTGGCGCTGCGACGCCGTGTTGCGGCACGGATTGCGGCGCGCACCGGTGTGCCCACACAGGCAGAAAACATTCTGATTACCCCGGGTGGGCAGGCGGCCCTTTTCGCGGCCCATTGCGCGGTTTGCGATTCAGGTGATATCGCGCTTTATATCGACCCCTATTATGCCACCTATCCCGGTACGATCCGCAGCGCCGGCGCTGTACCAAAGGCAGTCGTGACATCACCGGACACCGCGTTTCAGCCGACAAAGGCGGCGTTGGAAAAGCGGGCAAAGGGGGCCAAGTCCCTTTTGGTCAACTCACCCAATAACCCGACCGGTGTGGTTTATGCCGCCGAAACCCTGCAAACGATCGCCAATGTCTGCATCAGCCACGACCTGTGGCTGATCTCGGACGAGGTCTATGACACGCAAGTCTGGGAAGGCGAACATATCAGCCCCCGCGCCTTGCCAGACATGGCTGAACGGACGCTGGTTGTGGGCTCCATGTCGAAAAGCCATGCCATGACCGGAAGCCGCGTGGGTTGGGTCTGCGGCCCCGCCGACGTGATCAGCCATTTGATCAACCTTGCGACGCATACAAACTATGGGGTTCCCGGCTTTGTTCAGGATGCTGCACATTTTGCGCTGGGTCAGGGCGATGCTGTCGAAGAGGCGGTTGCGGCCCCCTTCCGGCGGCGGCGCGATCTGACGCTGCAAGCCTTGGCAGGGCAGAATGTCATTCGTGCCGTGCCTGCGCAGGGTGCGATGTATGTGATGCTTGATATCCGCGCGACAGGCATGGACGGAGAGAGCTTTGCCAATGCCTTGCTTGATGCCGAACGGATTGCCGTCATGCCCGGAGAGAGTTTCGGGCAGGCGGCGGCCGGTCATGTGCGTGTCGCCATGACCATCGCCGATGATGCGTATCTTGCCGCACTGTCGCGCCTCATGGCCTTTGCAACCTCACTTGCCGCAGTGGCCGTGACATGACCCATCCTGCCAGCGTTTTCCGCGCGCTTCACGTCAAGGGCGACCCGTTGTTGATGATCAACGTCTGGGATCGCGGTTCGGCCAAGATGATGCAAGCGATGGGCGCAAAGGCATTGGCCACATCATCCGCCGCACATGCCTTTACGTTGGGGCGGCCTGACGGTGGCACCCTGAGCCGCGACGAGGCACTTGCGCATGCCGCCGAAATCCTTTCGGTCGCAACCGTACCCGTGCAGGGCGATTTTGAGAACGGCTTTGGCGATGATCCGCAGACCTGTGCGGAAACTGTCCGGTTGGCCGCCGAAATAGGACTCGCCGGAATTTGCATTGAAGACACGGCGCTGCCTGCGCAAACGGCCTATGATTTTGACCATGCGGTTGCGCGGATCAGGGCGGCGGCAGCCGCAGCCCGCGCTTTGCCCAATGACTTTGTTCTCACGGCAAGGGCAGACGGGATCCTGACCAAGGCCTATGACACGGATGAAGCCATCCGCAGGTTGCAGGCCTTTGAAGCGGCAGGAGCGGACTGTCTTTATGCGCCAATGCCACCCGATATGGCGGCGCTCACACGGATCTGCGCGGCCACGCAAGCGCCTGTCAATGCTCTGGTGGCGGGCCCATTTTCCCATGAGAGCCTTGCGGCATTCGCACAAGCCGGCGTTGCCCGCCTTTCTGTCGGATCCGCCCTGGCGCGGATCACCCATCGGGCCATCCATGATGCAGCAACCGAAATGT
>CAYGMX010000159.1:0-6594 GCA_964351055.1 uncultured Loktanella sp.
GCGCATGGACCTCGCCCCGCCCGATATCAAAGGACACGTCCTTGTTTGCCACCACCCCCGGATAGGCTTTGGTCAGGCCGGACAAACGCAAAAGCGGCTGGGTCATGCGGTGCGGTCCTTTGTCTGGCGTCTGTCGGGGCCGATCATGGCAGTTGCGACGCCAAGTGCAATCGCTGCGGGGTGTTTTCCAAGGGCAGGATCACCGATCGGACAGGCGATGCGCGAAATCTGGGCAGGGGCATGGCCCAAAGCTGCCAACCGTATCTTGAACCGCGCCCATTTCGTCGCCGACCCGATCAACCCGGCACTGTGAAACGGGTGCGACAGCACAGCATGACACAGGGCAAGGTCGATCTCGTGGCTATAGGTCAGGATCAGATGGTCCGCGTCCGCTGGCGCGTGTTTGACGACAAGGGCCGGATCACGGGCAACCAGTGTTGTGATATCCGTGTCGGGAAAGCGGTCCGCATGGGTATCGACCCAAGTGATCGCAAAATCGGGAAGCGGTGCCATAACATGTACCAGCGCACGGCCCACATGGCCTGCACCATAAATCCACAAAGGGCGGGCAGGCTGGAGGGTCATGTTGTCGGCGCTTTCCCAAGAGAGGGTCACGGACCCGCCACAACATTGCCCGAGGTTTGGGCCCAAAGAGATACGCGCACTCTGCGCCGCGCGCCCGTCTTGCAACATGCGGCGGGCTGCGGCCATGGCCTCCCATTCCAACGCGCCGCCACCGATGGTGCCTTCGGTCCGGTCCGCCCAAACCAGCATCTGGGTGCCAGCCTCACGGGGGACAGAGCCTGCGGTCTTGGTGATTGTGATCCGGATCGCGTCACTCATCCACGGCTGCGTCCGATGGCGCGTAGTATTTCTTCGGCGGTCGCAGGGGCCTGCAAGTCAGGGTAAGCGGGGCCGCAAGCGGCCACAGCATCAGACAACGCCAGAAATGCGGAAATGCCCAACATGAAAGGCGGCTCGCCCACGGCCTTGGACCGATAGATCGTCTGGGCGGGGTTCGGTTGGTCCCAAAGGGCGACGTTGAAAACAGCGGGGCGGTCCGAACATGCGGGGATTTTGTAGGTGGCAGGGGCATGGGTGCGCAGGCGGCCCTTGTCATCCCAGACCAGTTCCTCGGTCGTCAGCCATCCGGCCCCTTGGACATACCCACCCTCGACCTGCCCGATATCGAGGGCAGGGTTCAGCGATGCACCCGCATCATGCAGCACGTCTGTGCGCAAGATACGGTTCTCACCGGTGAGCGTGTCGATGACCACCTCGGTCACGGCGGCCCCTTGGGCGAAGTAGAAAAATGGGGTACCGGTCCCCCTGATACGGTCCCAAGCCAGATCGGGGGTCTTGTAAAATCCCGTCGCGGACAGGCTGACACGGTTCAGATAAACAGTCTGGGCGGCTTGTGCAAAGGTCATCTCCGCATCGCCGACCAACACATGCCCGTCCGCAAAACGGACGGTGTCTGGCGTCGTCTGGTGCAGTTCGGCCAGACAGGTGGCAATCCGGTCACGGATGGTATCACAGGCAGCGGCCACCGCCATCCCGTTCAGGTCAGTGCCCGAAGAGGCTGCAGTGGCGGATGTATTGGGCACCTTTCCGGTATCGGTCGAGGTGATCTTCACATCGGCGACATCAATGCCAAAACGATGTGCGGCCACCTGAGCGACCTTCTGGAACAGACCCTGTCCCATTTCCGTACCGCCGTGGTTCATGTGCACGGACCCGTCCTGATAGACATGCACCAATGCGCCCGCCTGATTGAGATGTGTCAACGTAAAGGAAATCCCGAACTTCACAGGGCTGAAAGCGATCCCCTTCTTGAGAATTCGCTGGTCTGCATTCCAGACCGCAATCGCATCACGGCGGGCATGATAATCAGACGATACAAGCAGGGCTGTTGTCATCTCAGGCAGAATAAAGTCCTTGACCGGCATGTGATATGGCGTGGTCTGCACGACCGGTTGTGGCGAATGCGCAGCGGCGAACCGGTGCCCTGTCCCCGGCTTCTTTTGTTCCGAAATACCTTCGGGGGGGCGCGCAGCGCGGGGGGCAGACAGCCCCCCTACATCCATTGCAGCATAGTAATTGCGCTCGCGGACCATCACCGGATCAAGCCCCAGATCCGATGCGATATGATCCATCACCCGTTCGATGCCCAAAACACCCTGCGGCCCGCCAAAGCCGCGAAAGGCGGTGGCGGATTGCGTATTGGTTTTCAGACGGTGCGACGTGATCCGCGCATGGGGCAGATGATAGGCATTATCGGCATGCAGCATCGCGCGGTCGGCAACAGGCAAGGACAGGTCCAAGGCCCAGCCACAGCGGGTCATCTGGGTGAAATCAAGTCCGGCAACCCGCCCCTCACCGTCAAACCCGACATCATAGCTGATGCGAAAATCATGCCGCTTGCCGGTGATCATCATATCGTCGTCACGGTCATAGCGCATCTTGCAGGGCTTGCCGGTCAGGCGCGCCGCAATCGCGCAGCCGACAGCCAGCGCATTGCCCTGACTTTCCTTGCCGCCAAAGCCGCCACCCATCCGGCGGACCTCGCAGCGGACCGCATGCATCGGCAGCCCAAGTGCGTCCGCGACCTTGTGCTGGATCTCGGTCGGATGCTGGGTCGAACTCTGCACGACCATGTCGCCGCCTTCTTGTGGCAGAGCAAGGGCGGCTTGGCCTTCAAGATAGAAATGTTCCTGCCCGCCCATCTCGATCTGGCCTTGCAGACGGTGCGGGGCCGCAGCAAGCGCCTGATCCACATCACCTTTGGTCCAGATGCGCGGGCCCTCCTCGAACCGGCTTTCGGCCGCCATGGCGTCGTCAATCGTCAGGATCGGCGTGTCTTCGGCATATGTGATCTGGCCAAGCCGCGCGGCCTTGCGGGCGTTGAGGTGGCTATCAGCGACGACCATGAACACCGGCTGCCCAAGATAGTGGATCGCGCCCGTGGCCAGAAGCGGCTCGTCATGGGCCGAGGGCGAAACATCATTGGCGAAAGGCAGATCATCCGCCGTCAGCACCGCCACAACACCTTGTGCGCGCCGGACGGCATCAAGGGTCATCGCCGTGATCTGCCCGCGTGCAATCTGGGCCATGCCAAAGGCCAGATGCAGCGTGCCTGCGGGTGTCGGAATATCGTCGATATAGCGTGCGGCCCCTGTCACATGCAGGGCTGCGGCATCATGGGGCAGCGGTTTGGCGACACTCATGGTGTGACCTCCAACACGGATGTCGCCTGCCCAGTCGTTTCGGCAAAGTACCGGTGCAGCAGGTTTTCCGCGATCCGGAGCCGGTAAGCGGCGCTTGCCCGCATATCCGACAGCGGTGTGTAATCTGTGCTGAATTGCGCGGCTGCAAGCGCGATCGTTTCCGGCGTCCAAGGCTGCCCCATCAAAGCGGCCTCGACAGTGGCCGCCCGCAGAGGCGTGCCCGCCATGCCGCCAAAGGCGATGCTGGCCGCAGTTACCGTGCCGCCTGCCACGGCAATATTGAAACAGCCGCAAACAGCCGAAATATCCTGATCAAAGCGCTTGGACACTTTGTAGCAGCGCAGATCGGGTGCGGATTTGGGGATCGTCACGCCTGTCACCAATTCGCCCGGCTGCCGGTCCTGTTTGCCGTAGGCGATAAAGAAGTCTTCGACCGGGATGTCGCGCGTCCTGTCGCCATTGCGCAGGTGCAGGGTTGCCCCCAATGCGATCAGCGCTGGCGGATTATCTCCGATGGGCGATCCGTTGGCGATATTGCCGCCGATGGTGGCGGCGTTGCGCACCTGCTCTGACCCATAGCGGCGCACCATTTCGGCATAGGAAGGGTGATGCGCTCGCAGGACGCCCAGTGCCTCGGTCATTGTCACGGCCGCGCCGAAATGGATGGTCTCTGAGTCAATTGTGATGTCACGCAAATCGGTGCAACGGTTAAGAAAAGCCACCTTCGGCAAATCGCGCAGTTGCTTTGTCACCCAAAGCCCTACGTCTGTCGCGCCCGCAACCAGTATCGCATCAGGGTTGGCGGCATACCAGCTGGCCAGTTGGTACAGACTGTCTGGCGCATAGGGTTGGCTTGCCACTTGCGGGGCTGTGTCATGCATCCAGTCGGGGTGAGGGGCATGTTCTGCTGCCTTTGCGGCGCGCACAATTGGCGCATACCCCGTGCAGCGGCACAGGTTGCCTGCCAGCACATCATCATGATCCTTGCGACCGTTCAGATGCCCTGTTGCCATCGACGCGATGAACCCTGGCGTGCAGAACCCGCATTGCGATCCGTGATGGTTCACCATTGCTGCCTGCACGGGGTGCAGGGTGCCATCCGGCCCGCTGATCCCCTCGACGGTGCGCACCGCCTTGCCATGCAGTTGGGGCAGAAACAGGATGCAGGCATTGAGTGCCTTTGCGCCGCGTTCATCGGTCACCATGACGGTGCATGCCCCGCAATCGCCTTCGTTGCAGCCTTCCTTGGTACCGCAAAGTGCGCGATCCTCGCGCAGCCAGTCCAGCAGGGTGCGGGTCGGGTCCGCATCAACCTGCACGGTTTCCCCGTTGAGAAGAAACGTGACGTCCATAATGTAAAACCTGCCGCCTTACCGGATGATGCGAGGGTGGCCAGATGTCGATGCGACGTAGACATCTGCCTCGTTTCAGATGCCATGAAAGCGGGCGAAGCGGCATTTGGCAAGTAGTTATTGCCTTCGCAATGCCTGCGATCTGCCTCTTTGCCTAAACAATGGGCGCGACGGGCGGTGCCGCTAGGCCTTTGTCACGGGCTGCTCTTCCCGGTTTTCCCAGATCTCGTGCTGCCATGCCAGCCAGCCTTGTGCCGCAAGCAAAGGTGTCGGTTCTATCATGCAAGTGCGCACCCGCCCTTTCTTGATTGATCTTACGATCCCTGTGTCTTCCAGCACGCGCAAGTGCCGCATGAACGTAGGTAGCGCCATGTTATGGGGTGCGTGCAGCGCACTGACACTGGCAGGCCCCGCGGCGAGCCGTTCGATCACAGCGCGGCGGGTCGGGTCTGACATTGCGCCAAAGAATGCATCAAGAGGGTTGGTCATGAAGCTAGGTTTCCGACTGTGGATCAGAAGTCAAGCAATCGGCCTTGCTGGCGCTTGTGCCTGTGCCTGCATCGGCTAGTTTAGACCTATGTCCAGTGATCCCCGATTCATACATCTGCGTGTCCATACCGAATACTCCCTGCTTGAGGGGGCCATCGGGGTCAAAAAGCTGCCGCAGATGGCGGCGGATATGAATATGCCTGCTGTGGCGGTGACCGACACCAACAACATGTTCTGTGCGCTGGAATTTTCCGAAGGAGCAAGCAAAGCCGGTGTCCAGCCGATCATCGGTTGCCAGATTGATCTGGCCTATACGACGCCAGAGCCCGGCAAACGCCCCGAAGCCCCTGCGCCGCTTGTCCTGCTGGCCCAGTCCGAGGCGGGCTATATGAACCTGATGAAGTTGAACTCCTGCGCCTATCTCAAAGGTGACGGGCAGTTGCCGCAGGTCACGCTGGATGAGCTCGCGCAGTATCACAACGGCCTGATCTGCCTGTCCGGTGGCCCTGACGGACCTGTTGGCCGTTTGCTGCGACAAGGCCAGCGCCCCAAAGCCGAGGCACTTATGGATCGCTTGGCCGCGATTTATTCCGACCGGCTTTATGTCGAACTCCAGCGTCATCCCGGTGATGGCGGGCTGCCGGAGGCGGAACGCCTGTCCGAACGCGGGCATGTTGAAATGGCCTATGCCAAGGGATTGCCGCTGGTGGCGACCAACGATGTCTATTTCCCGAAGACATCGCTTTACGAGGCGCATGACGCACTGATCTGTATCGCGGACGGGGCCTATGTCGATCAGCAGGAACCACGCCGCCGCCTGACCCCGCAGCATTACTTCAAATCCCCGCAAGAGATGGTCACGCTCTTCGCCGACCTGCCGGAGGCGATAGCGAATACGGTCGAAATCGCCAAGCGCTGCGCGTTCAAAGCGTACAAACGCGATCCGATCCTGCCCAAATTCGCCGATGACGAGGTCGCCGAATTGCGCCGTCAGGCACAAGAGGGGCTAAAGACCCGTCTTGCCGTGATCCCCCATGCGGCTGATATTGCCGAATACGAAAAGCGGCTGGAATTCGAACTTGGCATCATCGAAGGCATGGGGTTTCCCGGGTACTTCCTCATCGTGGCTGATTTCATCAAATGGGCCAAGGACAATGCCATTCCGGTCGTTCCGGGCCGCGGGTCGGGTGCGGGGTCGCTCGTCGCCTAGGCGATGCTGATCACCGACCTTGATCCCTTGCGCTATTCGCTGCTTTTCGAACGCTTCCTGAACCCCGAACGTGTGTCGATGCCAGATTTCGACATCGACTTTTGCATGGACCGGCGCGAGGAAGTCATCCGCTATGTGCAGGACAAATACGGGCGCGACAAGGTGGGGCAGATCATTACCTTCGGTGCGCTCTTGTCCAAGGCTGCCGTGCGCGATGTAGGCCGCGTGTTGCAGATGCCTTACGGCCAGGTGGACCGCCTTTCCAAGATGATCCCCGTTGAAGGGGTAAAACCTGTGTCCATCGAAAAGGCGCTGG